>JAYFQW010000024.1 GCA_034926675.1 Clostridia bacterium
ACAGAGTCCCAGCTTTCTCCCGGATTCGCGCGCGGGCCCTTTCAGAAATTGCCTCGACCCAGCCTATCTAGAAATCTCAGTATCGGGATTCCCTCTATGATCTCGCCATATGACCGGCTTTCGGAGGTCGCAGTCAGCCAGATCAGAGCCGCAAGCGCCAACGTGCGCCAGGAGGCGGGCAATCCGAGAATCACAAATCCTAGAGCTGCACCGAGGGAGTTTGCTCCAGTATCGCCAAGCATCGCTCGCTCCCCCAAGTCCATCGGAGCAAAGGCAATAGCGGCGCCTAGCGCACCCGAGGCAGGGTCGAGTATCCGCGCAATGGCGCCGGGGCCTAACAGAGCCCCGCTGAGGGCCACTGCAATCCCGCACCCCGCTAGGAAGCCCTTCGCAGCCCTGCCTGGGCGACGATCCAGCAGGTTCACGAAGTTGGCTGCTAGGGCGACCACTGCAGCGTCAAGCAGGAGCCGCACGCCGCGCCCACCCATCACCGCCACGGCGCCCGTGGCCACTAATCCCCCTAGGATCACCTTGAGCGCACCAGTGGTCACGATCCTTTGCTTCAGCGCCCCCATGTGCCCAGCGAACCCCGAATGGTCGTGGTCGCCAAGCATGTCGTCGACGAACCCTGCAAGGCCAAACCCAAGCGACAATGCTAGATACGCGCCCAGGCGGCAGGCCGCATATCCTGCGCTGGCCGTGCCCTCACTCTGGCGCCAATTGGCGCCGACCGCGTTGGCCAGGAAAGGCATGCCCGCGATCACTGCACCAAACACAGCCAGCGCCACCGGACCGCCGACCGCTCCCAGAATCACCATGATGCCGCCTGGAAATGCGACCGGTCGGCGTCTGTAGTTTGGAACTGGTCCAATCGTGCGCAGCAGCATTTCGGTTATGCCTCGTGAGGATGCGCGTGTGATGACAGCCCCTGCCACGGCGATTGCCACGACTTTCACCAGGAGTGGCTGAACCGTTCGTCGTACCCCCAATCGTGAACTGATCGGTCAATGGAACGCTCTTGAGGCGACCACGGCGGCAACCGCCCAGAACTGCTTGCCCCTGTGGATAATGCCCTTGGCATTCATGCCTGTATCCCGGTGGCGCATCTGCGTGGGCACTTCCACTATGTTGTAACCAGCGCTAAGCCAGTCTATTGCCAGTGCCACTTCCAGCCCAAATCCCACGCCACTCCAGCGGTCGCATGCAGACGCTCCAATCCCCCCGTCCAGAAGCGCATACAGGGCGTCCGCCCTCATCGCTCGTTGACCTGATAGTGGCCATGCAAGACGGACCCCAGTTAGGCAGGCCACACCCGTCCTGGCAAGCCCAACAGCCAGGCCAATCCCTCCCCTCCGAGTTTTCGGGAAGCCCGCGACTGCCATGTCCGCCTCGTCCCGCCTCACCGGGTGGATTACCAGAGTGAGCTCAGATGCAGTCTGAGCGAGGTCAGCATCTGCGAATGCTACGATACTTGGTCCCACCGCGCGAGCAGTTCGAAGCCCCGCAACGATGGCTGCGGCCTTGCCGCGGTTCCTTTCACATCTGACTATCTCCGCTCCAGCCAGGAGCCCGCGACGAGCGGTATCGTCACTTGAGCCATCATCGACGACCATCACCAGATCCACTGCTTCGCACCTGTGCAGTGCCTGCACAGTGTCGCCGACCGTGGCCTCCTCGTTGAACGCGGGCACTATTGCCACAACCGGCCCCACTCCGCTCACTCCTTGCCATCTGGGAGCAGCGGGAGAAAGGCCGGGGCTGGAGGCATTCCGAAGGCGCCCTCTGCGCCAGCGAGAGCCATTACTGCCGCTACAGTTCCGGGGACCTGGCTAATCCCATATACCTGGGTGCAGCCGGATGCACCGTATGTGGAAGCCATGCCCCTGCCAGAGCGGGCCCCAGTTCCAGTCTCAGTTCCAGTCCCGGATTGGGTTCCAGTGCCAGTTCCAGTGCCGGCGCCGGCCTCCGCTCCGGCGTAGGCGCCGGCTCGCCCTCCGGTCATTTCCCCGGCCCACCCAATCACACGCGGCATGTTGCTCCTCTGTGCCTCGCAGCCCAGAGCGTCGATGAATTCGGTGCGTCGGCCAGCTGGAATCTCGGGCAAAGCCAGCACAAGCAGAGCATCAAACCTGCAGTCTTGCGACATCTTCACCTTCGCGACTCCGGTGGCTGCGAGCGACCTGACCCTCCCTAGGTCAGACGAGGCCACCGCCTGCGCCCACACCGCAATCTCGTCGGACCGGGCCCCGATGAGCCGGTTATCTCCTATCGTTATGATGGCGCCTACTGTGCCCCCTGCCACTCGGCACGCCCTCTCCGCCAGGGCCACATCACCCGCTTCAACAAGCGGCATGGCAACAATGGCGATGGTCTTCCCTGCGAGCCTCCCCTGCACAATGTACGGCATGGTCTCCTCGGCGTACTTCAGTGATGCGCCAAGTTCCCATGCGAGGTCATCCCTCTCCCTGGCGAGCCTGGCGAAATCCGAGTGAAGCTGGTCAATGAGCGCACGCTGCTGACCTGCCAGACCCTCGTCGCCAGCCATGGAGGCGCCCAGGAGTATGCCGATTCCCAGAGCCACGAGGACAGCCACAAGTGACACAACATGGTATCTCAGACCCATCACCGCAATCGCCCCGCTCTATTCACTGATCCGGGCTAGATCGGGGGACATCCCGGAGTGCCCTGCAGAGACTGGCGAAACCAATTCCGATCTAGAGGAACCCCAGCATCACCCTGATCCTGAGCAGTATCAGCTTGGCAATGCCCGATACTGCATGGGACGAGAAAACCGAGGCCGCCAAGGGGACAGTCGCAGCAGCGAGTATCCACGCGATGTGCCCCACTCGTAGCCTTCCCCTGTACAGCTCGCTCACTCCGCGCGCATCCACGAGAAGCGCCCCCACCTTCAGCCGTGCCAGAAACGTGCTTCCCATTCCAGGCCTGCCCTTCTCAAGAAAGTCGCGCATGTTCGAGTGGGCGCCAAGCGCCACGATCAGAGAAGCCCCCTTATCATAGGCAAGCAGCATCGCTGCGTCTTCGCTTGTTCCGGGGCAGCGGAAGGTCATGTGAGGAAGGCCCATGGATGTGAGGCGATCAGATGCAGGCGATCGCCCGTCAGGGTAGGCGTGAGCGATGAGCTCCGCGCCGCACCCGAGTGCGTGGTCGGAGACTGAGTCCATGTCGCCAATGATGATATCGGGAGGAAATCCCTTCTCGAGGAGGGCATCCGCACCGCCGTCGACACCGATGAGAACAGGCCGCATGTCGCATATGTAGGACTGGATTGCCTCCAGATCCTCGCGGAACGCCGATCCACGCACTGCGATGAGACAATGCCTGCCTCGAATTCGAGTGTTGATGGCAGGGCACTCCACTCCTCCGAGGATGATGTCTTTCTCCTTGATGGCGTACTGGAGGGTATTCACCACGAACTTCTCAAGTTCAGGCTCGAGGTTCTCCTCTGCGCGCTCGTACATGGCTTCCACCCGCTCGCGGGTGAGCCATTCCCCAGAGGCCAGCTCAACGCCCCCCCGGTACACTGTCGCTTCTCGCACCTCAATTTCGTCGCCATCGGCCACGAGGTCCAGCAGCTGCTCACCCACGCCATCCAGAACCGGGATACCCGCATCGAGCAGCATTAGGGGTCCGGGGCAACGGTATCGGCCAGTGATGGACTGACTTGCGTTCACCACTGCCATAGGCTTCGCGGCAATGATAGAGCTGGCTGACACTTCATCAATGTCCGCATGGGATATGATGGCAATATCGCCTGGCGCAATCCGCTGCACAAGGCGCTTCGTGTGCCTGTCAGCCACGGCCCTGCCAACGGCCTTGCCAGCGGACAAGCGGGGCTCATTGTTGCTCACGTTCTTATTGTCCCATTGGCGCTTGCGAGCATACGTCGGTCCGTCAGGACCGAGCCAGCATGTCGAGGCGGATCTTGTCGGCAACCCTGGCGATGAATGCCGAATTCGTGGGGCGGCCCTTCTCCGCGTCCACAGTGTGGCCGAAAATGCCGTTGAGCGTGTCGATATCCCCTCTTGACCACGCAATCTCAATGGCGTGCCGCATGGCGCGCTCCACGCGAGACGGAGTCGCTCCGCGCGAAGCAGCTATCGTTGGGTAGATCACTCGGGTGACATTCCCAGATACCTGCCCCTCATCCAGAGCCATCAGAATCGCGTCGCGCAGGTAGGCATGGCCTAGCAGGTGAGCGGGGATTCCCATCTCGTGCAGGAGGCTAGTGACGTAGATCTCCGGACGTGCGGAATCCGGCGGAACAGATGTGAACCGCCGGATTCTATCGGTGAGCACGCCGAAATCGAACGGTTTCATGATGTAGTAGTCGGCCCCCGCTGCGATCATCCTGGATACAACTGCTTCCTGTCCGACCGCGGTGAGCACGATGACACACGGACGGTTTGGAATACTCGCGTGGCGAAGGTGCTCGATTACTCCGATTCCGTCGAGATGTGGCATGATCAAGTCCAGCAGAATCAGGTCTGGACTGATCCTGGCAGCCATCTCGAGGCCTTCCACTCCATCGTGGGCTATGCCCACGACCTCCATGTCGGGCTGAATGCCTAGGTACTCCGCCGTCACGCGGGTGAAATCCACATTGTCGTCAACCAGCAGGATGCGCGTACGACCATCTGGCATCATCGGGCACCTCCGTCACTAGCCGCCCAATGCTTTCTACGCACTCCCGCGGTTTCCCTTCCGTCACGCACCCGATCCCGGGTCCACTAGTCCACAGCGTATTGCGTAAAGAGCAACCTGTATTCTGTTCTCAAGGCCAAGCTTCCTGCGTATGCTTGTGACGTAGTTCTTGACAGTCTTGTCGGATATGAATAGCTTCTCCCCAATGCTCTGATTGCTCAGCCCCATGGCAACCATATTTATGATCTCGCGCTCCCTCGGAGACAGCTTCTCCAGCGCGAGCGCTTTGGACGAATCGGTGTCGGGCTTCGCTTCGGGCACAGGCCTCACCTCTCAACCCCTTCCGGGCGTATCAACAGGCGAAGCAAGACTGCTTCCCTATCTGGCGCTAACATAATATGATGTGCCGAATTCTGCCGTGTATGGGCCTTTCGACGGTGAGTCCCCACTTTTCCAGAAGACCCGCGGCATCCAGCATGTACTCAGCAAACACACCATAGCCTCGGGTCGGATCCGAGACAAATACGTGCGTGACGGCGCCTATCAGCTTGCCGTCCTGTATCAGAGGAGAGCCGCTCATCCCCTGAACTATCCCGCCAGTCCGCTCCACAAGCAGGGGATCAGTCACCCTAATCACCAGGCCCCGACCGCCTGGACGTGACTGACGTGACACTTTCACAATCTCCACCGCAAAGCGTTCTATGGTAGTCCCGGATATCACCGTAAGCATCTCAGCCGGGCCCTCGTGGACCGCCGACGCCAGGGCGACAGGAATTGGCTCTGGGTAGAATGGGTTATCCACGCCTGAGGCGAGCGTGCCATATATGCCAACCGATGTGTTGGAATCCACCACCCCGATATTGTCTCGCGCACCCGCGAAAGCCCCGATCTTCTCTCCGGGCTGGCCAACTCCGCCTGACTCAATCCCTGTGACCCTCGCAGATACGATCCTGCCGTCGGTTATGCCAACTTCCTTCCCCGTTTGCGCATCCAACACCACGTGACCTAGAGCGCCGAAGCGGCCCGAGACAGCATGCCAGAAAGTGAGGGTTCCGACGCCGGCAGCGTTATCCCTAACATACGCTCCGATACGGAATCCGGCCTCACATTGAGCAGGTGTGATCTGGAGATCGATCTCCCGCCCTGCCCTCGCGATCCGGACCGTTGCCTGCCCGCGGCTACGGGCGGCAGATGACACGAGTTCCTCGAGATCCGCCGAGTCCGCTACGGGCCTGCCCTCCACCGAAAGGACGACATCTCCGACCCGAATGCCTGCATCGCGCGCCGGGAGGTATCTGCCGCCATCTACGCCGATCACTGGGTACAACCCCATCACACACACACCGTTGGATGCAAGGAGTATTCCGATGGAGTGGCCGCCTGGCACAACACGCATCTCAGGCACGACGTCAACTACGAGACGCCTGACTGGAATGCTCAGCCTGCCTTCGCCCAGACGCACCTCGACCTCAGTCCGGCCTGGGCGGGCGGGCGTAACAGAGATGCTGCTTCCGCCTGCCCTATTGATGAGAAGAGAGTCCGACGGATCTGAGAGCACCGCCCCCTGCCAGGGGATTCGCGTGTCGATGTCGAACGCCTGGCCCTGGGACACCCGCATTCGAGCTGGCCTCCAGGTCAGCTCCAGGATCGGACCTCCTGCGAAGAGCAGCACAGTCAGGATAAGGATTGCTGCCGCGCCTGCAACCCATTTCGACGTTGTCCGCATGTTCCACCCGCTTCGTCGCGGGCTCTCGTCGGGAAAACGCTGACGCCCGCGCGGGTATAAAGTGTCCGCGGTGGATGCAGCGTATTCGCGACAAAACATGCTCGGGTTGGCAACGCGGTATGGCAGTGTGGTAGGTGTCTACGCCCGTTTCATGCGGGAGATGAAGAAGCCGTCGGCGCCGGATTTCGAGGGGAGCAACTCAAACATGTCGGAGGACTCGCTCCTGCATAAGCCACACGCCGCCTCTGAGGGCATGTGCGGCGCGATGGCGGAGCGTGCGAAATCGCGATGACTTGCGAGAAAGGCAGCGACCTGTTCCTGATTCTCCGCCCGGGTGAGTGTGCATGTGCTGTATACCAGCGTTCCGCCGCTTTTCACGCAGGCGGCGGCGGAACTGAGTATCTGGGCCTGTAGGTCCGCCAGGACGGCTATCTCCTCCGGACTCTTCCGAAAACGCGCGTCCGGGCGTCGCGCGAGCACTCCCAGCCCAGAGCAGGGTGCGTCCACAAGAACGGCATCAGCCTGCCCCGAATAGGACTCGGCCAGGACACGTGCATCACAGCAGATCGGCTCAACAGAGGATAGGCCCAGCCTCTCGGATGACTGCCTGATCATCTCCACTCGGTCAGGTGCGACATCGGCCGCGAGAACTCGTCCGGAATCCCGTGCAAGCTCCGCAATGTGAGTGGCTTTCCCGCCCGGAGCAGCACAGGCATCGATCACGAAATCCCCAGGCTTCGCTGCCAGAACATGGGCAACGAGCATCGAACTCTCGTCCTGAACGGAGAACTGCCCCTGATCGAAGCCTGGAAGGGACTCCACCGAATCGATGGGCCCCTCTACTCTGAGAGCCTCCGGGACCAGCTGGCCAGGCGTTGCCGACACCCCTGCCTTCTTCAGGGAATCAGACACAGCATCGACTGTTCCCCTTGCTGTGTTGGCGCGCAACACCACCGAAGGAGCGTCATTGCCCGCCCGAAGCATCTCCTCGGCATTCTCCGGGCCGTAATTCTCAATCCAAAGCCGCACAAGCCACTCTGGATAGGAGAGCCTCACTGCCATAGCGCGGGCCTGCCCGCAAGCGGGATCGGGAAAACCCGGTTCGAAACTGGGTGATGCGATCCGCCTCAGCACCGCATTGGCGAACGAGGCGATGCCAGAATGCGTGAGGCGCCTCGCGGATTCCACTGCCTCTGACACAGCAGAATGCTTCGGGATCCGCGACATGAACATGATCTGGTAGGCCCCTGTGCGCAGTATCGCGAGAGCCAGAGGGTCGATCTGCGACACCAGCCTCGCAGCAGAAGACTCAATGCACCAGTCCAGGGTGACCCTGCGGCGGATGGCGCCGAAGGCGATCTCCATGCCAAGCCTTCGCTCCCTTGGATCCATCACCTTCCCGCACAAAGACAATGACCAGGCGGCATGGGCGAACATGCCGTCCTGATCACATCGGTAGGCGACTTCTATTGCGAGGTCTCTTCCACACGGGGCTGACCTCCGAAAGTCAGGGCGCCTAATCACGTCTGCTGTTCCTCAGGACAAGCAACCTCAGAAGCTGGGTTACTGCAACCGCTGCCGCAGCGACATAGGTGAGGGCGGCCGCCTCAAGGACACGTCTGGCTGCAGGTATTTCGTCTGCTGTCACATAGCCGCCGTCTGATAGAAGCGCTAGAGCCCTCGCGCTCGCGTTGAACTCCACCGGAAGGGTTATCAGCTGAAATGCCACCGCTCCGATGAAAAGCCATATTCCCAGGCTCATCAGGAACTGCCCACCCTGGCTTGACGCTAGGAGCATGCCAACGATGAACAGCGGAACTGCTAGAGACGACCCGAAACTCGCCACTGGCAATATGGCCTGGCGCAGAGCCAAAGGGCCGTAGCTATCCTGGTTCTGCATCGCATGGCCACTCTCATGGGCCGCAACTGCCACCGCGGCAATTGACGGACTCCCATATACTTGCGGAGAAAGGCGAAGGGTCTTAGTTCTTGGGTCAAAATGATCTCCCAGCATTGTGCCTATCTCTTCGACCTTGACATCGCGCGCGCCATTCGAAGCGAGTATCCCGCGCGCCACATCGCCGCCTGTCATGCCGTAACTGGAGCGAATGCGCAGGTAGCGATTGAAGGTAGACTGCACCTTCATTTGAGCGTACAGCGCGAATATGAACGCCGGTATCACCAGCAGATAGGTAGGGTCGTAATAGTACATGAAAGGCAAGGTCAATCACCCCTTTCCCATTCGAGCGCTCCCTGCAGCGCACTAGTTTGACGAGCCGTAGCCCAGAAGCGCACCGGAGGAGATCCTCCGGCCCCTCGCGAACTCCGAGGCCTTCATGCACCTCTTGCCGGCAGGCTGAACCTCATCCATGGCCACTGCTTCAGCGCCAGACCTGCCGCATCTGATGATGAGCTCACATCGTGGCCCCACGATTACCTGCCCGGAAAGGCAGTTCGCGCCTGCCGGGCTATCCACCACACTGGCACGGAGGACCCGCAGAAGCTGTCCGTCAAGGCTGGTCCTGGCGCCAGGCTGGGGTGATAGCGCGCGAATACGGTTGACTATCTCGCGCGCTCCCCGAGTCCAGTCGATCTCCTCATCCTCAGGGGATATCTTCGGCGCATAGGTGGCAAGGCCGTGATCCTGTGCTTTTCGAGGCGCTCTCCGCTCTTCCAATAGACGAAGAAACCTGACAAGGAGTTCCCCACCAGCCTGCGCAAGCATTCGCGACATCTCGCCTGCATCCGCATGTGCCGGGATTGCTACGCGCTGAACTAGGCCCATATCGCCAGTGTCCCAGCCTTCGTCCATGTACATGATCGTTACTCCGGTCTCGGCATCTCCGTTCATGAGGCATCTCTGAATCGGCGCAGCGCCTCTGTAGCGAGGCAGAAGCGAAGGATGGACGTTGATAAACCCATGCCTGGGAACGGCTAGAAGGCTGCCTGGGATCTTCTGCCCGAAGGCCGCCACCACAGCCACATCTGGATCGAGGGACTGCATCGACTGGATGAACTCCGGAGTGCTCACCCGGCGAGGCTGAACAACGGCGTAACCAAGCTTCTCTGCGGCTTCCTTCACCGGCGGAGATGCAATGCGTCTGCCCCTGCCCGCGGGCTTGTCGGGCTGTGTTGCTACGCATTGAATATCATGCCCCGCAGAGCTCAAAGCAAGAAGTGCTGGCACGGCAAACTCGGGCGTTCCCATGAACACTACGCGCACAGGCTAATCACCATCCGATTCTTCCACAGGATGCACATTCTCAGCCTTGTCAGTGAAGAGCACACCATCAAGATGATCTATCTCATGCTGCAAAACCCGGGCCAGAAGATCCTGCGCCTGGATTGCGACGCGTCGTCCGCGTCTGTCGTACGCCTCAACATCCACTTCGGCCGCCCGCTTGACGCGCCCCACCATTCCGGGAACCGAGAGGCATCCTTCATCGCTGCAATCCTCGCCTTTGGCGGCAACCACGGCGGGGTTGAACAGCGTCCTAGGTCCGTCACCCGCGTCCACAACTATCAGGCGCAGCGCGACACCGACCTGAGGGGCGGCTAGCCCAACGCCGGGCGCGTCGTACATCGTCTCCAACATGTTCGAAGCAAGCTTAAGCATCGCTGCGTCGATGGTCCGGACCGGCCTGGCCTTGCCCCTGAGCACCGGATCGCCATCGGTGCGAATCTCCAATATCAACTGCGAATCCTCCATTCAGATCGTACGGATCAGGTGATGACGAACCCCACAGCACGGGATGCTGCACTACACCACTACAGGATACTCTCTGGGTTCGTGTTCAGAGCTATTGTAACCCCGCTTGCCGGACCTTCGCAACCTGGCAGGGCCGCAGCGCGCAGGGCTGCGATGCTTCCGGAGAGCAGCAACACATGCCACCTGTATTTGCCCGCTATCCTCGAGATTGGAGCAGGCGCAGGGCCAACGATCTCCACCTGCCCTTCGAGAACGGGCTTGCTGCCAGCACAGGCCGATGCTGCCCTGCCTGCGGCCTTCACGACCTGGGATTCATCAGGGCCGGCGATCAGGATGCGCAGAAGAGCGCGCACTGGAGGATAGCCAAGGCTTTCTCTCTCGGCGAGTTCCGCCTCGTAGAATCCACGGTAGTCGTGGCATGCCGCCTTGGAGATGGAATAATGCCCTGGGTTGTACGTCTGCACGAACACCGTTCCTGGAACCTCACCCCGGCCGGATCTGCCAGCCACCTGCGATATCAGCTGGAATGTGCGTTCGGCGGCGCGGAAGTCCGGGAGATTGAGAGCGGTGTCCGCCGAAACCACTCCCACCACGGTCACGTTCGGGAAGTCCAACCCTTTCGCGATCATCTGTGTCCCAACCAGGATATCCGTGTTTCCGCGGCCAAAAGCCTCCAGTATTGCCCTGTGAGCGCCTTTGCGCCGAGTGGTGTCCACATCCATTCTGGCCACCCGTGCATCCGGGAAGGAACTCCGCGCTTCCTCCTCGATGCGCTCAGTGCCTGCCCCGAAATACCTGATTCTTGCGCCTCCGCAAGATGGACAGGCCGTTGGGACCTGCTCCACATGGCCGCAGTAGTGGCACACCATCTCCGAGCATCCAGCGTGGTAGGTCAGGGATACTTCGCAGTTCGGGCATTTTACAACATAGCCGCAATCCCGGCATAGCACGAAAGTGGAGTATCCCCTGCGGTTCATGAACAGAATCGCCTGACGCCCATGGGCGAGGCACTCCTGCATTGCCCCACGAAGTGAGCGGCTGAAGATCGTCCGATTGCCGGACTTGAGCTCGGCACGCATGTCGACCACGACGATGCTCGGCAGAGGTCTGTCATCGATTCGACTGGGCATCTCCACCCTTGAGTAGTGCCCTGCCTCGGAAGCCCGGTACGACTCTATGCTTGGAGTCGCGGATCCCAACACCACCGTCGCCCCGGCCCTCTCTGCCCTGAACCTAGCCACCTCACGCGCATGATACCTTGGGGAATCATCTTGCTTGTACGAGGAGTCATGTTCCTCGTCGATGATGATGACCCCTAGCGACTTCACCGGAGCGAAGACCGCCGATCTTGCTCCAACAACCACATCGGCTTCGCCGCGGCGTATCCTCTCCCACTCGTCGAGCCTCTCGCCCGCCCCGAGTGCGCTGTGGAGAACCGCGACGCGGCGGCCGAACCTCCCCATTACCCTGTCCGCCATCTGCGGGGTAAGCGATATGTCCGGCACAAGCAGAATAGCCTGCTTGCCCTGGGAAAGCGCGTGCTCGATCGCCTTCAGGTACACCTCAGTCTTGCCGGAGCTGGTCACGCCGTGAACTAGCACCACGCCCCCGCCGGAGTCCATACGGGAAACCACGGCATCCACCGCTCGCTCTTGATCAGGCGCGAGTTTGAAAGCAGCTTGACGCGGAATGCCGAGGCCTGCGGCTGGGTCTCTGGCCACTGTTAGGTCCGCCCGCTCCACTAGCTTCCGTCGAACGAGCGCATCAAGAGCGGACGAAGAGCAGCCCGCCTGCCGCAGCAGATCGGCCCTTGGGATCGGCGCCGGCCCTGTCGGCGCCAGTCCATTCTGCGCCGCCCTGGCCAGCGCCCTCAGGATTCCGGCCTGAGCAGGACTCCTTGCGGCAAGCTCATCGGCGATGGATTCGGGATCCACTGCGGAAGCCGAAAGCCGAAACGCGCGGACGGTGCGGGGACGGACCTTCGGAGGCATCCATTCGGCCTCAGTCTCCACAAGCCCAGCTCGGACCAAGGCCGCAACCTGCCTTGATGCATCGCCAATCCCGAGCACAGTCCCGATTTCATCTCTCCGGGCAGCTCCGCCGCACTCAACAAGGTAGTCGAAAACCCGACGCGCGGTCGCCGTGAGCCTCGCGGCCCGGGCCTCTTCCTCAGAGCCGCTGACGTGCACCACAACCGACGACTCCACGCGAGTGCCCGATGGGAGCATGACCCGAAGCGCATCTACTAGCAAGCATATGTAAGTCTCCGACATCCACCTGGCGAGATCGATCAGATCCTCGGGGATCGGAGGGGCGCCCGCGACTGGTCCGATGATCTCGCGCACCTGATCAACCTCGGACTCATCAATGCGGCCAACAACGAATCCCTCCACGGATCGCTGGCCGAACGGCACCATCACTCTGCACCCGGGAACGATCTTCTCATGTAGATCCTCTGGGACTATGTAATCGTAGCACTTGTCAACCCTTCGGGCGGGCACGTCCACAACCACCTGGGCGTATCTTGCCTCCAAGGTGGCCTCACCTCGTATCCGTGTAGGCTTGCAGGGCTGGCGCCCTGCATCCGATTGAGATCATGGCCTGCGCCGCTCGCGCAGGATGATTCCTTCAAGGTGTCTTGCAAGGCGGGTGACTGGAAGTTCATGATCGGAGATGGGCGTGACCAGGATGGAGTATAGCCGAAGCATGCGCGCTCCCAGGATGTCGGTGAAGAGTTGATCGCCAACCATCACTGTGCCCGAAGGACCAGTTCCAAGGATCCGCATAGCGCGGCGAAATCCCCATGGCCACGGCTTCACCCAGCCGTACACGGCGGGAATGCCAAGAGCATCCCGGAAATGCTCACCCCTGGCGGCACAGTTGTTAGTGAGAAGGCACAGGCCGAACCCGGCCGCCCGCGCCCGCGCAAGCCAGTCCAAGGCCATCGGCGAGACCTTAGTGCTTCCCCAGGCAGCAAGGGTATTGTCCACATCGACGATGATTCCGGAGATCCCTCGCGCCGCTAGGGCCTTCAGGTCGATCTCCCATACTGCATCCACGCGTTCGTCCGGAGAGAGCAGGCTGATCATCCTCCCATCCCATGGCGCCATTATACCATGCGATGGGCGTGTGGTGATCCCTGCCAGTTTCAGGGGCCTGTTCTCCAGGCCTCCTTCACCGTCCTTTCGATCTCTGCCGTAAGGTCAGGTCCGAGCGCGCACTGCGGAGAGTTGACCTCGGAAGTAGTGCGATTCTCAACGATGAGGACCGCCGCGTCAGGACTCAGCACGTGAGTGTGCCAGACTGACCGTCGCACGTTGTACGCCTTCATGGGGTTCATCTCAAGCGCCCTCATCGACTCAACAGATCCATCCGGAGCGCCGCTCTCGAAAGCAAACAGAATGCACTTCCCGGCAAGCAGCACGAACACTTCGTCGGTCTCGTCGTGGCGCTGCATTGAGCGGATGTTCCCCGGCGCAACCCCGTCACAGAAACGCAATACCGCAACTCGCCATTCTCCGAAGTCTATCAATGGACTATACCCATCTGAGGTCATCGGGTATTCGTCGATCAGATGCGCGATACCCGCACGGCTTAACATGGCAGCACCCCACATTCTCTCACCCAAGCTCCACGCGGATTCTGTGCTCGCACTGCGAATCCAGGGCTTCGATGGCGCTCCGCGGCGCCAGAGCCCCTCGCGAGGTCAGCTTGAAGGATAGTTCCGCTCCGTCGACTGTCACTGCAGTCACCCTGTATTCGCCATATTGCTTATGATGCTGATTGTGGTACTCGATCCACAGTCGCCGATCAGCATGCACACACTGGACCCCAGCGCACCCCGATGAATCGAACTCATCGGCAAGAAGCCTTGGGCAGAACAGCAAGTCGCCCATGGCGCCGCGCACTCCGTAGGCCTCGGATATCATGGTGATCAGGAGCCAGCTCGCGGATCCGGTAAGGTAGTGGTACACCCCACGCCCTCTCGCATCGATGTATTCGGGGATCCCTGGGTACATTCGGCTCGCGCCCGCGTCGCGGCACAGCTTGTATACGGACTGCACGACATCCCGTCCCTCGGAGGCAAACCCGCGCTTGTATAGCGCGTTCGCGTACATCACCGCCATGTGGCTGAACATCGCCCCGTTCTCCTTGTGCCCATATGCGAAACTAAAGCACCTGCCCATGTCAGGGCGGGGGCAGATAGTGTTAGTGTTCAGGCGAATCCCTCCGTTGGCCGGATCAGCCAGGCGTTTGCGCACTGCGCTGATGATCTTGCGCACCTGTTCATCACGGGCCGCGCCTCCCATTACCGTGAACACCTGCCCAGTTAGGGTCATCACATCGCCACCAACAGCAACATCGCCCGCGCCAGCGCCCGCATCAGCGCCCTCCAGCGAGTTCCCAGCATTGTCGTAGTATCCGTTGAACCAGCCAGATCCGTCGCCGGCCTCTATCCACTCCTCCTGCCTGATGTGCTCCTTGATCCATCGCGCCTTCCGTCGCAGATCGGCCCCAAGATCAGCCGCGGGGACTCTCCTCTTTCGCCCGCTCACCATGCCAGAACAGGACGCGAAGTACTCGCCGAGCACAGCGCGCTTGTCCGGCACTGAATCGTAGTCGGTGAGATGACCGCCAGCAGTATCGATGAGGGGAGTGAGTTCCTCGGCAATCTCCAGTTCCAGCCCTGCCCGGATGCCACTTTCCATTGCGCCGTTTCGCCCAGGGCACGAGCTCTCGCCCAGGCCAGCCTCGCAGCTGCCTTTGCACGCGGCAAGGGCGTCTATCAGCTCAGCCAACCCCTCGAGGTTCCATCCATACATCGCAGTGAATGCCACGCTTTCCCCGCGGTCGCTCGCCATGTCGAGCGCATCATTCCAGTCGGCGCCCTCCAGGCGGATGGAGTTGTGCTCACCCACGTTGAAGAACTGCACCAGATGGGGAACAAGGAGATGCTCCAGGACCGACCCCAAGTATTCGGCGCCATCGGCCCGCCTGAGAACAGGCGGTTCGGCAGGGTTCCACCGTTCATCGCGCCGCTGCGCCCGGTCGAGCAGACCGTCTCTGAAGTAGCGCTGCTCCGAAAGGAGAAATTCGATATCTCCAGTGAGGTCGATGTACATCCTCACAGCTAGATACGGCCATGCTCCGTGGTCCATCCACACCCTGGGAATACCGTTCCTATCGGCTACGAACTCCCCCGGATCGTGTCCGATTATCGTGGCATTGCTGCCATCGATCCTCACCCCTGCCAGACCCGACAGAAGCAGTTCCCGGGCGGGCTCGGGCTCCAGAAGAAGAACAGCAAGGCAATCCTGCCAAAGATCTCGCCAACCTCTGCCGCCCTTGCCGTAGTCATGATGCGGAAGGAACGAGCATCCGTAGATCCGTCTGAGCATCGGTTGAAGCGTCACCCATCTCATCCACGCATCGAACTGTGGATCTCTCCCGTGGAAGGCGATTCCCCCAACCTTGCGCTCCCAGTGGGCGCAACACTCCGCCAACTGCTCTTCGAACGCCTTCGCAGAGCAGTACTTCTCGGCCAACCCGTCCACGTTGTCTTCGGAGATGGCCATGGCAATCACGTACGATCTGCTTTCCCCTGGCCGGAGCACGGCCTTTTCGAATCGGAGCGCTCCGGCAGCCTCATAGCCATCCACATTGGCCCCGGCGGGCAGCCAGTCGTCGGCATTTTCCACCACCGCTCTGGGCCATTCAAGGTTTCCACCCTCTCCCACGAAATCGAGGAGCGCAGGATAGGTTCCCACGGGCGGCGCGCCGTCTTCATCAGCTCCGAGCACCGCATATGTCAGGCGATTGGGCCTATGCCCACGTTCGTCGAAAGACATCGTCGGTGTAACCGTGACTCCGTACCGGGTAGTGCGAGCCCGGTTAAGAAGCGATGTCACGTGCCGATGGTCCCTGATATTATCGGCAGACCGACAATACATGGGTATTGCAGCGGTTGGGGTGATCTTCCGTGGATGCGCGCCCGTATTTGTCACCTTCACCAGCATTAGCTCAACCCGGTCGGCGCCCACCGGGACGAAGTTCGTGATCTCCGCCGAGATGAGGGCCTCGCGGGAGGCCCGGGTCACCCGGTGCCACAGGAACCCTGCATCAACCGTGACATCCTCTTTGGCGCAAGAGAACCCCATGGCGACCTGCCGGGCGGAATTCCCCGAGGCAGACCACGGGCCATACCCATCGACATACACCCAGAAATTCCTCGCCCAGCGCGACTCGTGGAGATCCTCCGCGCTCGCAGGAGGCATCAGGTAAGCATGTTGCCCGGCCTTGATATCGCCGTGAAGCGTGGGCGTGATAGAGCACATCATCCCCGCTTCGTTGGCAAGCGGGAAGTACAGGTAGCTGATGCCGTCTGCACTCGGAAACGTGAACTCGCCTCTCATGCCTCTACCCCTTCGTTGCTCCCTGCATCAGACCGGCAATGAACTGCCTCGACATGAACGCAAACACCACTATCAGGGGGAACGTGGCCATTACTGATCCCACCATGACCGCACCGTAGTCCACCGATGCCAGGCCTTGCATGGAGCGGAGGGCAACTGGCACTGTAAACGTGTTTCTATCGTGCAGCATTACCAGTGGCATAACAAATGAGTTCCACTGGCCGAGGAACGACATGATCCCCTGTGCGCCTAGTGCCGGGCGAATCAGCGGGAGGATGATCTGGAAGTACATCCTGAACTCGCCGCAGCCATCGATCCTGGCACTGTCCATCAGTTCACGCGGAACAGCACTGGCTATGTACTGACGCATCAAGAAGATGCCCATGGCGCTTGCCGCCCCAGGAAGATACAGAGCACGGGGGGTGTCATACCACCCGAACTTCCTCATCATGATGAACGAAGGAATGATCATGACCCAACCCGGGATCATCACGGTTCCAAGCATCACCCGGAAGAGGGCTTCGCGACCCCGGAACCTGTACATCGCGAAACCATATCCTGCGAGCGAGCAGAGGAAGAGGGTGATCACGGTGCCGATCACTGCGATGTATACACTGTTCCAGAGGTTCCTCCAGAATGGTATCTGCGCAATCAAGCTGCGGTAGTTCTCAAGGAATGAACTCCCGAACCACATCGGAGGCGGCGATGAGAATATCTGGCTCCTGCTCTTGGTGGAGAGCACAAGCATGTACCAGAAGGGGAAGAACGAGGACAAGGTGGCTATCACCAGTGGAGCATACAGCAGGATCCTGGTTAGGACCATTAGGAGCCATCGACCTGCAGCGGATCGGCCGCATTCTGTTCCTCGCGCGCTCCCAACCCGTCCTCCGCCCATTTCCAACCTTCGTCTCCTCATAGCCCGCCCTCCTCCCTATCGCCCCTCATTAGCCTGAAGTTGACCAGTGAGAATGCGAAGATCATCATGAACAACACCCACGAAATCGCAGCTGCCGATCCGAAGTATCTCCAGTCGAAGGCCACCTGGTATAGGTTCATGGCCACGGTGTAGCCTGCCATGGTCGTCCCGCCCGTCTTCGTAGTCAGGATCATAGGCTCAGTGAACAACTGCATGCTCCCGATGATCGAAAGCGTAGCTGCGAACAGTATCATCGGGCGCAGAAGCGGAAGGGTGATTCTGAAGAATACCTGCGGCCATGTAGCGCCGTCCACACGAGCCGCGTCGTAGTACTCGGTGTTTATCGCCTGCAGGCCCGCCAGGTAAAGGATGGTGTTCCAACCAGTCCACTGCCAGACGATGAGAGTGGATATGGCGGGTTTAACGTACATTGCCTTCCCAAGCCAGTTCACCGGGGGGAGCAGGGATGCCATCCTAAGCAGCGTCTTCGCTGGCCCCCACTGGCATAAGGCCTCAAGCCCGTAGTTGATCAGGCCCATCCTGTAGCTGAACATGGCTTTGAAAAGAAGTGACACGGCGATGGCAGACGTGAGATAGGGCAGGAACAGACTGGCCTTGAAGAAGTCCTTGCAGCGCACGAATCCGCCGTTAAGAATAAACGCGAATGCCAAGGCGAACACGTGCTGAGGCACGGCCGATTGGAACATGAGAACCACGGTGTTCCTCACAGCTCGCCAGAAGACGTCGTCAGTGAGAAGGTAAGTAAAGTTCTTGATGCCAGCCCACTCCATCGGTCCTACGCCATCCCAGGAGTGGAAGCCCAAGTACAGCGAAAACAGAAGGGGGAACGCGGAGAACACCAGGAACAAGATGAAAAAGGGCGAGATGAATACATAAGGAGCGGCCTTCTGGCGCCACATGGCCGAGCGGACAGCTCTTGTCCTCAACATGACCGCCACCATCCCCAAACGTAGATTATGGGAGGGGCCGGATGCATCCACCCGCACACGGGTTCCGCTCCCAGCCCCTCTGTCCGGAGCCTCATTGCCATGAATACGGCTTTACCTGGCAGTCCTCTTTTCTATCTGAGCCTTTGCTTCCTTGAGAGCAAGGTCGATATCCTTGCCTTCGTTGAGAACTGACACCAGGGCGGTGCTCACCAGGTCCGAAGCAACGATATCGAACTTATTGGTCTCAATCTCGGGTATCCGCTTCGCTATGTCGACCCACAGGATCCTCGCCTGCTGACCGGCAAGGAATTCGATCTTCTCGTTGAAGTAGTCGCCTGTCCACGCCGGCATCCAGGCAGGGAATGCGTTGGTGGTCTTGAACGAACTCATCTGGGCATCGGCATTGGCGGCGATGAACTCGATGAACTTCCAGGCGGCATCCTTATGCTTGCTCTGCTGCGGAATCGCGAGGAAGCTGCCTCCCCAACCCACTAGGAGGTTCTTCTCGCCTGCCTTGAGTGCTGGGAATGCGGCTACTCCCCACTTGCCCTTGGTCTGAGGCGCCATCCAGTTCTGGAGATGCCCTCCGAGCCAGGCGCCGCTGGGCTGGTAGGCAATCAGGCCCTCCTGGAAGCAGGTGTACCACTCATTGGTCCACGCCCCAACCTGAGCGTCCAGGCCAGCGTCTCTGAACTTCTTCGCCCACGTGAACGCGAGCTTGAAGCGCTCGGCGTCGACCAGGCACTTGCCGTTCCCGTCGAAGTATGGGCCGGTCTTTATGATCATTGTAGCTATGTCGCCAGCATCGGGGATGAGCCAGCGATCCACCTTGCCGTCGCCATTAGTGTCGCGAGTCACTTTCTTGCCGAAGTTGTAGAGGTCATCGAGGGTCTTGATCTCCTCGATCTTGGTGTTGAACTGCGCGAAGATATCGCGCCTGTAGTAGGCGCACCCAGGAGCGATGTCAACAGGCATCGCAACAAGCCTGCCATCATCGGCAGTGCTCTGGGCCCAAGCGTAGGGGGCCACATTACTCTTGTAACGTCCCGCTTCGTACGGCTTCTGCAGCAGATCCACAAGGCCGCCGCTGGTGACGAACTTCGCTATGTACCCGATCTCGACCGCAGCCACGTCTGGGGCGCCAGACCCTGCCGCTATGGTGGTGACCAGATTATCGTGGTGGTCTGCGTAACCGAGGGACTTGATCTCCACCTCGATGTCGGGATACTTGACGCTGAATTTGTCGAGCAAGGCCTTGTAGGCAGTGTCGAGGTCAGGGAATACTCCTACGACGATCTTCTCCTTGGCGGCTCCTAGCGCCGCAGAGGACATCAAGACGAGGCACAGAATGGCGGCTGCCCAGAGAATGCTCTTCTTCAAGATGAATCCCTCCTAAGGATTATTCGGTTCGCGATGGCTTACGAGTGTCAGAGTGTGCCCACCCTACTGGAACCTGACGGTATGTACCCCAAAGTAGCGCCGATAACAGCAGATTCCATGCACCACCCCTTCCGCATGCTCGATTACGCTGTACAAGAAGATCCATTGCCCGCCACAGCAAGCCCTTGCCCGCACGATTCGCGAACAATGAGTTCCGTTCGAAGCACCAGGCGGACTGGGTTCCTCTCCTCTCCAGAGATGAGCCTGAGAAGCTTGGTTGCACCCATCTCCCCCATCTCAGCCATGGGCTGACTGACTGTGGTAAGGCGCGGCCTTACCAGGCGCGCATCTCTGATATCGTCGAATCCGATCACGGCGATGTCGCCTGGAACCGTAAGGCCCCGCTCGGAAAAGAGCTCCATGGCGCCGATAGCCATCATGTCACTTGCGCAGAACACCGCAGTTGGCCTGGGCGAGATCGAAAGAAGCGCAAGCGCGCCCTCTCGGCCGCAGTCGAGCGAATAGCCACACGAGCTCACCACCTCCGGGTCAAGCCCAGCTTCCTGCATGACGGAAACATACCCACGCACACGTTCACTGCTCTCACACAGGCTATCCGGCCCCGCGATCATGGCGATTCGACGGTGGCCAAGCGACACCAGGCGCCGCGCCGCCTGCACTCCTCCGCTGAAGCTGTCAACCACCACCGAGCTAACCTCAGCGCCGATGGCCCCATCGATCAGGACTATGGGGAACCCGTCCTCCGCAAGCTTCGTGATGGCCTCCGCATCAGCGCTGCGAGGAGTGAGCACGAGGCCGCCATCGATCCTCCGCTCCCGCAGCAAGTGGACGTAGCTGACGCTTCTGGTGATGTTCTGCCCTACACAGCACACCACCATCTGGTAACCGCGATCCGACAAGGCCGATTCGATCCCATCGAGAATCGGAGCGTAGAATGGAGAGTTGAATTCGGGCACCAGCACCCCCACGAGGTCGCTGCGGCGCAAGGTCAGGCCCCTGGCCTGGGCATTCGGATGGTATTCCAGCTTCTTTATGGCCCTGGTCACTTTGGCCTGCGTATCGTGGCTCACCGGAAGCCCGTTCAGAACACGCGACACAGTAGCCTTCGAAACCCCGGCCGTTTTCGCAACGTCTGAGATAGTGGGCAATCGAACCCTCTCCCCGTGCTTGAACTGGTCTTACTTCATATCGTTGCTGCTGGCTCCGTTTATGACTGCTAGCTGGCACGTTCGTAATTGAACCGGTTTCAACACAGTTATTCGCCAGCCTCAAAGAGACTCCTTCCACAGCAAAGGAATTATTCTTCGATGAACCCCGCACTGAACCGAGCTCGCATCGGACGCATGAACTTGATCGAGGCGCGGGCCGGCAATTGAGCATTGGACGCATTGCCAATATACGAGTCGCGCACCAGCTACTTCCCCATCTCCCTGTGAAGCTTGGCTAGGGCGCGCTTCTCGATCCGCGAGACATATGAGCGTGATATGCCCAGCGCTCGAGAGATCTCTCGTTGGGTCTGCCTTGTTTGATCTCCCATCCCGAACCTGAGCTCCAGCACCCTGCGTTCCCTGGGCGATAGCCTTGCTAGTTTCTCATGGAGTCGCTCCTGTTCCACCCTGGACTCCACCATCTCGGCCACTGTGTCGCCATCCTGCGTAAGCACATCCATCAGAACGATCTCATTGCCTTCCTTGTCGGATCCGATGGGGTCGTACAGGAACAACTCGCCGCGGTTCTTCCGGCCTGACCGAAGATGCATCAGGATCTCGTTCTCGATGCAGCGAGCCGCGTACGTGGCTAGCCTGGTCCGCTTATGACGGTCGAAGGTGTTTATGGCCTTGATCAACCCGATCGTGCCGATGGAGATGAGATCGTCGGTGTCCTCGCCGGAACTGTCGTATTTCTTCACGACATGCGCCACCAAACGCAGGTTGCGCTCAACCAGGGTCGCTCTGGCTTCCTCGTCTCCCGCCTCTTTCCTATCGAGCATCTCCTGTTCCTCCGCCTCAGAGAGGGGTGACGGAAAGGCTCCATTTCCAGATACGTAGGAGGTCAGGAGCATGATGCCCCTGGCAGTCAGGGCCGCAATAGCCGCAAATGCGCATAGTATGGCAGAAAGCAAAGCAGGCCACCTCCATCTCGTGATACAGAGGCAGCCTATGAGACAAAAGCACATCGTGTGCGTGTCCTGCACGGGTCAGCGGGGATTCGTCAGTCCGTCAGGGGGGAGTTCTCCCGCGGCCTGGCAGAGGCCATGGGGCGCCCATGATAGTCCGGCATATGTCGCCGAAGATGGGTGCGGCTGCATCGCCTCCCGACTCAGGCCCCTCAACCAGCACGGCCAGTGCGATTCGAGCTGTCTCGACAGGCGCGAATCCCACGAACCAGGCATTGTACAGGGTCTCTCCATCAGCCCCAATCCTGCCTGTCTGAGCTGTGCCGGTCTTTCCCGCAGCATCTAGCCCGCCTAAGGCCGCTCTCGCGGTCCCGACGGAAACCACTCCCGCCAGCATGCGGCGAAGGTCCGCGGCCACACTCGAGGGAATTGCCTGCACTGCATCGAACCACGAATTGCCGGAGTCCTCGCTCTGCCTGCCTGAACGCGCGGCTTGGCCAGTCCTGCGGCCATCGGGACCACAAGCCTCCAAGACCAGTGTTGGCGTGCGCATCCAGCCGCCGTTCGCAATCACAGAGATCATCGTGGCCGCCTCAAGTGGAGTCATCTCCACCACTGCCTGTCCTAGGGCCAGATTCGCGAGTTCTGCGGAAAGGCCGGGCCAATCGTTCGTGCCGCCCACTTTGGGATCAACCGTCGCCGCGGCGCGCACTACGGGCAGGCGTCCCGCAAGTGCGAATGGAAGCCGCACCGCCGCGGCGGCGGCTGTATCCCCAATGCCCATCGCGCGGGCAGTCTCCACCAGCAGCCTCTCGCCGACTGAGTGCGCAGCATCGATGAACGCGGTATTGCAGGACTGAGCCATAGCATCTGTGAACGAGATGTCCCCGTGCCCGCCTCGGTCATATGTGCAACATCTGAACTTGTGCCCCCCGGCCTCGATGGCGCCGGAATCGTGGTAAATCGATCCGGGCTCGCGCACTCCCGACGCAAGAGCTGAAGCGCCAACCACAACTTTGAAGATCGATCCAGGATAGTAAGGCCTGATCGCCCTGTTGATAAGAGGACCGCCCGCGCTTCGCATAGCCGACGCGATGTCATCCTGGCTGTACGCCGGACGCGAGACCATGGCAAGAACCTCTCCGGTCCACGGGTTCATCGCCACCACAGCGCCGGCCATGTGGGGAGCGTTTCTATCGAAAGCCTCCTCCGCAATGCGCTGTAGCTGAGAGTCGATTGACAGCCTAACCCATCCGCCGTTTCCACCTACGGTGACAGCTCTTGCTCCTAACCCCGGCAGAGCCCTCCCGTCAGCATCCCTCATCATCCTAACAACCTCTCGGCCCGGCCCAGCGAGAGCCCAATCGTAGGAACGTTCGATCCCATCGACGCCGGCCACGATTCCAGCGCCCACTCCCACGCCCATGCCTGTGCCTGTTCCAGCAGCCGACACGGCACGGGATAGGTATCCAACTACATGCTCGGCTGTGCCCTTGTACCGCCCTGCAACGGAAAGCGGCGCTACACCCGTGAGCCGCTGCGCCAGGCCCACAAACCGGTTCCAGTCAGCCTCGGGGATGCGCACCACTCGCGGCGAGCCGTCCCGCGCCCTGGGCACTACCCGCTCCAATTCAGCAATCGCCTCGCCAGGGCCTGACACAAGTGACGGGAACACGGCGCCGAGGCGGACTGTCGGCTGATCGTCCCAGGCCTTTCCTCCGGCTAAAGGCATCATGTTCCTATCGAAGATCGTTCCCCTCGCCTGCCCGATGGGGGCATCCACTGAACGCTGATCAACTGCACGGGATGCATATGCCGTGCCTCGACCGATCGAAACCCAACCCAGTCGAAGCAACAACAGTGCAGATGCTGCAAGCATAATCCCACGCACTGCCCGTATCCCCACGCCAGTGCCTCGCAATTGGCCCCACCTCATCCGGTATTCTCCCCATGGGTGCAAAAAAGGCGCGCTGCCAACTTCACGCAGCGCGCTTCAGTATTGCATCGATCAAAGGCCGTCCGACTCCAGCTCTACCCCAATGCCGCCTTGAGCCGGGCAATGAGCATGTCAATGGCGACCATGTTGAACCCGCCTTCTGGGATGATGATGTCCGCGTATCTCTTGGTAGGCTCCACAAACTGCATGTGCATGGGGCGAACAACTCCGAGATACTGGTCGACGACCGAATCCAGGGTCCTTCCCCGCTCCTTCACATCGCGCATGAGCCTTCTGATGAACCGCACATCAGGGTCGGCATCCACGTATACCTTGATGTCCATGAGCTCCCGAAGGCGGGGGTCATCGAGGATCAGTATCCCCTCCAGGACCACTACACCTGCAGGCTCTACCCGCACTGTCTGGCCGGTTCGGGTGTACGACTCGAAGGAATACGCCGGCTTGTCGACAGCTTGTCCCTCCATGAGCATTTTGACGTGGGAGATGTACAAATCCGTATCGAATGCGAACGGGTGATCGTAGTTGGTCCGCAGACGTTCTTCAAAGGTTAGGCAGCTCTGATCGTGGTAGTAGGCATCATGTTCGAGCACGGCAACTGCGTTTCCAAATGCCTCCGAAACCGTGCGCACCACAGTTGTCTTCCCAGAGCCCGAACCACCGGTTATGCCTGCTACAAGTACTTCCCCTGCCATCTGTGCGTCACCTCAAGCCTCACGTGTTCACTGCTTCTTCTTTGCGAGTCGCGCCCCTCGCTCCACCTTGGCCTTGGCCCGCAAGTGCTCCTCATATGTCCGGCTGAAGATGTGACTCCCGTCGCCCGCAGCCACGAAATACAGGTAATCGCCTGGCTTGGGTGTGAGCACCGCCGTGATCGATGCAAGCCCCGGGTTTGAGATCGGGCCGGGCGGCAGTCCTTTGTTGATGTAGGTGTTGTAGGGGGAATCGATCTCAAGATCCGTATTGAGCAAGCGTTCCTTCGGAACAGGCAGCAGATACTGCACCGTGGCGCAGCTCTGTAGGGGCATTCCCCTCTCGAGTCTATTCAGGAAGACCTGCGCGATGATGGACCTTTCTTCCGGCGCCTTCGCTTCCTTCTCAACCACCGACGCAAGAATCAGGGCGTCTCGATCCGAGAGAGCCGATGGATGAAACGAAGCCTTATCAAAGGCTGCCCCGGCTGTCTTCTGGAACTGCGCAAGCATGGCGCGGATAATCCTAAGTGGCGACACTCCATCCGCAAACTCATAGGTATCTGGGAAAAGGTATCCTTCGAGGGATTCGCCGTACGGCAGGAACGGGTAGGCCTCGCGGATCTCCTTCGGAGGATCGTTCACCAGCGCCATCGCCTCTGCCTCCTGGGCGAGGCCGCTAACAGCGAAAATGTGCGCAATCTGTCGTGCGGTGGAACCCTCCGGAATCGTGATCCTGGTCATCACCACTCGTCCGGATGCAACCGCTTCAAGGATGCTTCGCACACTCTGACCCACAGTGAACTCGTATCGCCCCGCCTTGAGCAACGATTCCTTACCAAGCATACATGCTTCTATTCTGAATCCTTCCCTGTACCTTATCAAGCCATTTTGTTGGAGGATGGCAGCGATCTGCGACGCAGTGGCGCCATCGGGTATGGCAACCTGCACGCGCGCACCCACCGCGCCTGATGATGGAGGGCGCTGCAGTTCCACGAAGGCCGCTGCACCCACGGCAAGTATCGCTATCAAAATGAAGCCAGCCCACCCGCGCTTTCGGCGGGGCGAAGCACCGGTGTTCGCTTTCAACCTGAGACCTCCCAGTCGCGCTTATCCGTCGGCAAGCCTTAGCGGAATCAGACTGCACCTCGGCCTGAACCGAACCATATCACATTATATGGCCTGACCTCGGGGTACGCAAGAAGCCCCCTTGCAGGGGGCCTCCAGGGGTGATCGCACTATTCTAGTATTCCTCGTCCTCTTCGTCCTCATCGTCGTCCTCGTCCTCGAGGTCATCGTCTTCCTCATCCTCATCGAACGCCTCGAGCGCCTCGACAACCCTCTCGTACTCCTCGTCGTCATCAATATCGGTGAGATACTCCTCACCCTTCTCGTCGACTTCGATCTTCATGATGACGGCCTCGGCCTCGCAGTACTCCTCGTCCTCGTCCGACTCCTCAAGGCATTCCACAGGCACAAGCACGGCGTACTTGCAGTCGTCGATTTCGACCATGTCCTCAATAGCGAAATCCTCTTCCTTGCCGTCCTCATCCACGAGAGTCACGATGTTCTCCTCGTCTGGCATGCAGATCACTCCAATCTAGCCCTTTTTGATTCACCAGAGCACGAGTATCATTTCCACAACTCAGGGGCACGAATTCGCCGAGTCAGCCGCGCGCTTGGAGGTAGTCCAAATAGTTCTGGAGGATCAGCGCAGCTGCGGTCTTATCGATCAGCTCGCGGCGGCGTTTCCGCGGTAGATCCGCTTCAAGGAGGGCTCGTGACGCCTGGACCGTGCTCAAGCGCTCGTCCCAAGCAACGATGGATACATCAGTCGCTTCGCGAAGACGCTCGCAGAAGTCGCGCACCTTCTGGGCCGATGCGCCGTAGGCGCCATTCATATTTCGAGGCATCCCGATAACGATCTCGCCGGCGCCGACCTCTTTCACAAGCTCCGCCACGGATACAGCATCCTTTCCCCAGCCGCGCGAGGGTATCACCTTGAGAGGAGAGGCGACTAGGCCAAGCTCGTCGGAGAGAGCGACACCTATTCGAACGTCGCCAAAATCAAGCCCAACACGGACCAACCCACGACCTCCTAAACCACCTTGATACAGAACTCCGGGCAATGAGCGACACAGTACCCACATAACACGCACTTGCTGGGGTCAACTTCAGCTCGGGATGTTCCCAGATGGAGGGCTCCCTGGCCGCAGGCAGCAACACATGCGCCACATCTGGCGCACCACTCTTCGATGAGCAGTCGTTTCTCTCCTGCAAGGCCTCTTAGGACATCTGGAGACACCTCACGGCCCTCCATGATAGCGATGTCGGCAGAGAGCTCTGCCTCGGTTTTGACACCAATTGCCACGGAGTGTATGCAATCATGGCCCAAGACCCATCTGATCGCGCCCTGAGCCTCCCGGAACAGGTGGCCTCCGCCGAGCGCCTTCATGCTGTACACTCCGACCCCGGCTGCACTCGCCTGGAGTATGGCCGCCTCCATTTCACCGACGGTACCGTCTATTATACCAATACCACGCATGTTGAAAATGGGATGCACTACATCGATTTCGGGCAACTCGACAACGGCCCTCACTACTTCCACCGCATGGGTGGACACCGCCACTGCCCGGATCAGACCCTCTCTCTTGGCATCCACCAGGCCCCGTATGGCCTCAGAATGCCCTTTCAAGGTAAGCCTGGTCTCCTGCTCGTGAAGACCAAAGAGATCGATATAGTCCAAACCCGTTTCTAAAAGCGCTCGCTCAATGGAGAGCCTCATGTCACGGTAGGTGTAGGCGTAACACCTCGACGAAACAACTATAGACTCCCGCCGTCGTCCGCGCAAGGCCCTGCCAACCTGTTCATAGGTTCGGTAGAGTTCTGCGGTGTCAATGAAGCTCACGCCTCGATCCAGAGCCGCACTGAGGAGGCGCGCTCCGGCCTCTACGCCGATGTTCGCCTGAAGCGGTCCCATCGTGAGCGACCCTAAGCACATCCGGGAAACCTCGATTCCCGTCTTGCCCAACACCCTGCGTTCCAACTAATATCACCACCGCGCCGCACGCTCGTCCACTGCGAATCCAAGCACCGTGAGTGTGGGCATCATCGAGAGTGTAGCACATGCCACCACACCTGAATCATTGAAGGCCATGGCCGCGCCTGCGCCCGCTAGCCCTGCAAGGAATGCGGCATAAAGTGGAAACCTCTCATTCCTGAGCCTGAGAAGCGGTCCTGAGGGCCTTACCGCAAGGGCCCCGAGGGCGAGCAGGAAGGCAATGAGAACCCTGGTCCAAGCCGTGCAGCTCAGCAGTCTCAGGTTCATCTGAAGCTTGCGAACGACCATGATCGCCGCCTGCGCTGGCCCACCTGACTCAATCTCCTGCCATGCTCGCCCTATATGGCTGGGCTCTCCTGCGCCAGCGTCCATCAACACCATGGCGGCGCCTAGCGCAAGTGCTCCCACAATCGCAGCTGCTATCACCATGGCGCGCCTTCGGGCACGGGATACACATGGAAGCTCGGCGCATGCCTCATGGCAACGGTCAGGGCGTGCGGCGCCAACTCCTCCCGGACGCCCGGGCGTGATCGCAAGCATCGCAATCGCCGCAGCGAACGCCGACAGCATCCCGCCGAAATTCGCACCCAGACACGGATGCCCCAGGAACACACCTGTCACCGCCGCCAGAATCGCAACTGCCAGGTTCGCCCCTCCTGAACGCGCCCGGCTCGTGGCGTCGATGCCATTCTCGCCGCGGTTCCCGCGCCGGTTCTCGATGCAGCGCAGACTGCGTTCGACAGCGTCCACGATCCCAGCGCTCGATACCACCACAGACCCTACTAGCACCCCCATGAGCTCATTCCCCACACCGTAGTATCTGGCCCCGATCACGGCAGAATGCCCTATCAGTGAGGATGCGCATGCGGTTCCGCCGGTCACCGCGTCGGCAGCTATTGCGATGCTTGTTGCGCCCGCGACTGCCAGGACGGCATTCGCGGCAGATCTGAACGCCGCGAGCGCAGCAGCTGCGATTACTGATGCCAGGACTGCGGCCAGCACGCCAGTCTGCACTGTGCCGACCGTTCCCAGGGCTGAACAGGCCAGGAGCGCGAGAGGTCCCGCTGCCACAGCTGGCAGCAATGACGTAGCCACGCCCACCAGAACCCGTGAGGGCGAGAAGTCGAACACAATCGCCAGGGCCGCAGCGAACACGGTCGCTACTATAAGCCCGATGAAAACTCTCAGAACCGGGCCTCGGGCGTGCGCTGCTGATGTAGCCGAAGCTCCGATGGCCGCCGCTCGTCTGAGACCATTCGAAGCAGGAATGCACTCCATTGGGGCGCCATCGCAAGGCCAAGCTGCTTCGATCCCTAGTCCGGCAAGGATAGTCGGGACCAGATCCAGATTGGTCACGATCCCGGTCCGTCTTGTCGTAGCGGCCGTGAGTAGGCCAGATGTAAACCCCCAGCCGGAAATCGCCACAGGCGCTAGAGAGGACAACCTCACGCTGCCCGCTGTGGGGGAAGGAGAGCCAGCCCAGGCAGATGCGGGCGCCTCAGGAGATAGGATTATGTAGGCCCTGCTTTCAGAGGGCGGTCCTACCAGGGAGAACAGGCGCCCGAGCAGCTCATCCAGTCGCCTGTAACACCCTCGCGCCTGTTCCACGCGTCCCGCTGCTGATAGGCTCCTGCTTTCCCGCGCGGCACGCGCGAAATCCCCGAAATCCACAACTGCCACGCTCGCCCCGTCAGGCCCGGCCATGGCAGCGGCCACTGCCCGAGCGATTCTCTCCACACCGCACGCCATGCCGTAGGACGCTCTGGGATCACGAACGATGGTGTCTGCGCCCACATCCCCTCTGGAAACAATGCCCCGCTCGTCCATGGCCAGCAGCGCTCCGGGCCGAGAATGCAAATGCACATCATCGGAGTTCCCAATCAAGTACACTCCAAGCCCGGCAGTGGAGATGGACTCTCCGAGAAGCCCCGGTCTGCCCCTGTACTGTGACCCCGCATTGTCACGAACAAGCTCTGCAATCCCCATCACCATCACGGAGCCTGCCGCAGGAACGTCACGGGCGCCCAGTCCAAGCATCCTTGCATACATACCAGCAGCACTTTCACCATGAAAGGCTTCGTCTGCGCCGAACCCAGCGCCGGCGGATGCAGCAGCCACCATTCTCCGCCCGGCGCCTAGAGCAGCACAGGCCGCGAGTTCCCCTATGATGGCAGAGTCCCCGCCACTCCCGCTGCTGCTGCCTGCGCCTGGTCCTGGGTCTTCACCGGAAGCGGCCGTTCTCGCGTTGGCCACGCCGATGGCGGAGGAATTGAGCAAAGACCGAAGAAAACTGCCCCCGTACTCGAGTGCGTCCTCCCAGGAGAGGCCGTTTGCCAGCAGCACAACCGCACAAGGCGCCGGACCGGCCGGCGGAAGCGAAGCACCCGACGCGGCCAATGTCGACGATGCCGCGGACACCAAAGCAGCTGATGTCGCGGATGTCGACACAGCCGATGCTGCCGCAAGCCCAGGCAGTATGCCCAGGGCAGTGAGAAGCGCCGCTGCAAGGATAACCGCCGCCCCATACCGTGCGGCGGTTGTCCTGCACCAAGCGGCGCGCTTCCATCTATTTGAGCATGTAACTCTTGACCAGTTCCTCGATGATCTCGTCGCGCTCCACTTTCCTTATGAGGTTCCGGGCGTTCTTGTGGCTAGTGATGTATGTTGGATCACCAGACAGCAGGTAACCCACCAGCTGATTCACGGGATTGTAGCCCTTCTCAGCCAGAGCCGAGGCGACTTCAGTGAGAATCCGCCTCACAGGAGTGACATCCTCATCCGCGCCTAGGACTGGATACTTCACTGTCTCGTCCCACTGGTTGGACATAGGCAACACCACCATACTCGTTCTTATTGTTAGCCAAGGCTGGAAGCGTGATGCGCGAGAACGGCCTCGATCCCCGCAGCCAAAGCCTCTTTAATCCTCGATGCGTCGCGTCCGCCGGCCTGCGCCATGTCTGGGCGTCCTCCGCCGCCTCCGCCTGCGGCCCTGGCGGCCTCCCGGACAATGGCCCCAGCATTGAACCCACGCGCCACCAGGTCGCGACTGACGGTTGCCACGAAGCTCACCTTGTCGCCGCTGGCAGCACCTAACAGGACGACGCCTGAGCCAAGCTTCTCCCTCACCTTGTCGGACATGCCCCGCAAGGCCTCTGCGTCCATCTCGTCGACTGCAGAAGCCACCACAGGGATGTCGCCGATCATCACCCTGCCCGCCACGATTGAGTCCACTCCGCCCGCTGCAAGCTTGCTGCGGAGCCGCGAAATCTCCCGATCCTGCTCGTGCAGGTCCCGCAGAAGCTTATCGATTCTGCCAACCATGGCATCCTCAGGGACCTTCAGCAGATCTGCTATTTCCTTTACAACCGTGCGGGAGCTGTTCAGATAGGCCAAGGCGCCGAAACCGGTCACAGCCTCGATGCGCCTCACGCCAGCCGCGACGCCTCCCTCCGAAACCACCTTCACAAGGCCAATATCGCCAGTGCGAGACACGTGCGTGCCTCCGCACAGCTCGAGGCTGACATCGCCAACCATCACCATCCGCACAGTGTCCCCGTATTTCTCATCGAATAGCGCCATTGCTCCGAGCCTGCGCGCCTCGTCAATAGAGGTGAGCGTGGTGGAGACTTGCATGTTCGCCAGGGTCCAACCGTTCACCAGACGCTCGACCTCTGCCAACTGCTCCGGCCCTACGGGCTCGAAGTGGGAGAAGTCGAACCTCAGCCTCTCGTTGTCGACGTACGATCCAGCCTGCTGCACATGGGCGCCAAGCACTCTCCGCAAGGCCGCATGAAGCAGATGGGTTGCCGTGTGGTTTCTGCATATCGCAGCCCGGCGCTCCTCGTCGACCCGCGCTTCCACCACATCTCCGACTGCGATGCGCCCGTGAGCAACTGCTATGGCATGAACGGCAGCATCGCCGATGGGTTTCGCGACAGATCCTACGATGGCCCTGGCGCCGCTTGTAGAGACGATTTCCCCTGTATCGGCCACCTGCCCACCTGAGGCTGCGTAGAATGGAGTGCGATCGAGGACGGCCTCGCCTGCCTGGCCTTCCGCGAGCTCTCGAACAGCGGCGCCGTCCGGCCCGATGAGAGCGGTGACAGCGGCGCGCTCAGAGAGGTGTTCGTATCCGACGAACTCAGAGCCAAGATCACCCAGAGCAGCTTTGTACTTCGCGGATTTCTCGTCGATATAGGCGTTCTCGCCGTGCGCGGCCCTCGCCCGCTCTCTCTGGGCTGCCATGGACTCGTCGAAGCCCTGCCTGTCCACGCTGAGCCCGCGCTCGCGCGAGATATCCTCTGTGAGCTCAAATGGAAAGCCGAAGGTATCATACAGTCTGAACGCGTCAGACCCCGACACGCAGGTTCCGCCATCTGCGCTAAGTTTCGCAATGATCGAATCAAGAACGCCAGATCCCTGTTCCAGGGCGACTGCGAACCTCTCCTCCTCGAGCTCGATGGTTTTGAGAATACGCTCTCGCTCCCGGTCGAGTTCGGGATAGGCCGAGTGCATAACCTCTATGACCCTGGCGGCTGCCTGCGAAAGGAAGAGGCCCTGAATGCCTATGAGCTTCCCGAATCGCGCAGCTCGCCGCAGCAGCCTGCGAAGGACGTAGCCGCGGCCCTCGTTCGTGGGGAGCACACCATCGCATATCATGAATGTTGCTGCCCGCGAATGATCAGTGATCACCCTCACGGCCATATCAGCTGGCCCACTGGCTCCGTATTTCACCTTCGCCACGTTGGCGATGTAGTCGCGAATTGCGCGAGTCTCATCGGCATCGAATATCGTGGGCACGTCCTGCAGTATCGCAGCCACACGCTCCAGGCCCATTCCAGTATCGATTCCGGGCCTGTCAAGAGGATTGTAGTTGCCCTGCTCATCCCTGTGGAACTGAATGAACACCAGATTCCAGATCTCCATGAACCGCCCACAGTCACAGTCAAGCCCGCAGTCGGGCGATCCGCACCCCACATGCGCTCCGCGGTCCACATGAATCTCGGAACACGGACCGCACGGCCCAACGCCTATCTCCCAGAAATTGTCCGCCTTGCCTTTGCGGACTATTCGATCAGCCGGTATCCCGATCACATCATGCCATATATCGAAAGCCTCGTCATCGTCGAGGTAGATGGTGATCCATAGGTCTTGTGCAGCGAAGCCCAGCACCTTGGTGACGAACTCCCAGGCCCAGGCGATGGCTTCAGACTTGAAGTAGTCGCCAAATGAGAAATTGCCCAGCATCTCGAAGAAGGTGCCATGGCGGGTAGTCCTGCCGACGTTATCGAGGTCGCCAGTGCGCACGCACTTCTGGCACGTGGTGACCCGGAGCTGTTCAGGCTTAGCGGTGCCAAGGAAGTATGGCTTGAATGGAACCATCCCTGCGGCGGTGAGCAGAAGAGTTGGGTCGCCCGACGGAATCAGCGACGCACTCGGCAGTATCTTGTGCCCTTTGGATTCAAAGAATTTGAGGTATGCTTGCCTCAGTTCATCAGTCTTCAAAGCCATTACACCCCACATTGTGCAGCCTATGCCGGAACGCAGGTTCTGACGGTTCCAGATTCTCAGAGTACCTTATCACAACAGCATGGGACATACAATACAACTCCGGTTGCCGGGTTTCCGGTTGCCACTCCGGATCGACCCCTCAGGCGCAGTGGCTCACTCATCCACTGGGAAGCCTGGGAAGAGGCGGCTCGCCATAATCGCAATGACGGCAGTCACCGGAACCGCCAGCAGAATCCCCACTACTCCGAACAAACTCCCGCCAACTAGCAACGCCCCGATAACCACGAGCGGATGCAGGCCCACACACTCGCCTACGATTCTTGGGGAGATGATCACCGATTCCACCTGTTGAATGCCGACGAACGCCACCGCTGCAAGGACCGCGGTCACTGTGGACCTCTGCGCAGCCATGAGCACCGCCGGAACCATGCCGAACACTGGGCCAAAGTACGGGATTATCTCGAGCACCCCCGCAAGGAACCCGATCGGCAGTGCGAATTCCACCTTGAGCAGCGCAAGGGATACGCCAGTGGCCACGCCCACAAAGGTGCACACTATCACCTGTCCTCGGACCCATCCTGCGAGGGCCTGATCGATATCGGAGACCATTCTCATCACACTGTCGCGCGATCGGGAGGGAATCCACGAAGAGAATCTGCGGCTGATGATGTCGACATCGCGGGTGAGATAGAAGGCGATCACAGGAGCAAGCATTATGCTGGCAAGCTGCGACATCACCGACGATACCGCTTTCCCCGCAGCACGTGCGATTTCGCGTACGTACGCCTCCGCTCGAGCCACTGCTGCAGATGCAAGGCCCGCTGCTGCGCCTTTGGGGAGGAAATGAACTCGTTTGCTCCAGTCTTCGGCAATTCCATTCAGCGCAGTCCCGGCGCCGGCTTTGCCACTCACGATCTCGTTGAGCTGGTTCGCAAGAGGAGGAATCACAAATGCCAGAGAGAATCCTATCGTCGCAGTTACAATCACGTAAGCAGTGAATATCGCGGCAGCCCTGTTCGCCCCGCGCGCCTCGGCGAACCTCACCAGCGGCGAGATGGTGTAGGATATGGCAATTGCGACTAGGAACGGTGTGAACGCCTGCCTCGCCTGGATTGCCACAACGAAGGCAGCCAGCATCCCCAGGGCAATGGCCGCCTTTCGCAGGTTCCCCCCACGCCTTTGCTCCGTTGTGCATTCCTCCTCCGCAGCCAGTCGAGTCGGTTCGGACCGCCGCTTGACCAGGACAGGTTGGGCGATGCCGTGGCAATGCAAATGGACCGGCCTCGGCAACCCGTTCCCGAGACCGGTCCTACAGATATCCTCACGTCAGTCCTCGGTGTCTTCCCCCATCCCGAACCGCCGCCCGATAGACTGCATGGCCTCCACCACAGGCTTCCGGACTGTGCCCGACTGCCGTGACACCGTTCGAGTGGACTTCCGCTTCATGCCTGTCGGTGATTCCCGGGTGACCTCTTCTGTGAGTACCTCTCTCCGGCGGCCCGAAGAGTTCATCAACATGAACATTCCCAGCCCCGCCCCGAGAAGGCCCCCAGTGAGGAGAACCCTCCACATTCTCCTGATGACCGATCCCTCCCTTCCACACAGGGTAGTATTCCCACGGTCCGGTCGGGATACACCCTACTCCTCTTGGTCGCCGTGGTGGCTGTGGTCCTCTACCTCTATTGAGGAGGGGTCGATGCCTACATCCACTCCTGGATGCTTCTCAAGATAGTCCTTTATGGCAAGGTGAAGAGCGTCTGCCGCAAGGTTGGAGCAGTGCATCTTCACCGGAGGAAGCCCGCCCAAGGCCTCTGCGACTGCCTTGTTCGATATCTCCAGAGCATCGCGAACGCTCTTGCCCATCACCATCTCTGTGACCATGCTTGATGTGGCTATTGCCGCACCGCACCCGAATGTCTTGAACTTGATATCCGTTATCACGCCGTCTTCAATCTTGACCGCCATGCGCATAATGTCCCCGCACACAGGGTTCCCAACCTGCCCCACACCGTCTGCATCAGGTATGTCGCCCACATTGCGGGGATTGCTGAAGTGGTCCATTACCTTCTCATTGTACAATTCCAACACCTCCGTTCGACCATGGATGCCCGCAGTCCGCTGCCGTTTCCTGCATTGCAGTTGCGCGGTTGTCTCTCTAGTTCCTCGGCGCGACGCAGCAATCGTGGGCGTTCACGCACACATCCTTGATGCCGCAGGCAGTTTTCTGGTATACAGGCGACATGGCCCGCATCTTGTCGACTATGCCGGGCATGACCTCTAGCACGCGGTTGATGTCCTCATCAGTGGTGTACATTCCCAAAGTCATCCTGACTGAGCCATGAGCCACCTCATGCGGAAGCCCCATCGCCATCAGCACGTGGGACGGCTCAAGTGAGCCTGAGGTGCAAGCTGACCCGCTTGAGGCGGCTATGCCTTTCATGTCGAGGTTCAGGAGAAGCGACTCGCCCTCAACATAGAGGTAGCTTATGTTCACATTATTGGGCAGCCTCATCGTGGGATGACCGTTGAGTTTCGTATCGGGAATCAGGTGCTCAAGCCCTGTAATCAGCCTGTCGCGCAGGGCGATCTCGTGAGTGAAAGACTCCGCCATCTCCGCCACGGCGAGTTGAATGGCGACGCCCATGCCCACCATTGACGCCACATTCTCAGTGCCGGCGCGGCGCTTTCTCTCCTGCGGTCCGCCGTTGATGAGGGGAACCGGCCTGATACCCCGCCGCACATACAGGGCGCCCACACCCTTCGGGGCGTAGAACTTGTGCCCCGACATGGAGAGCATATCCACTCCCAGCGCCTTCACATCGATGGGAACATGCCCGACGGATTGCACTGCATCGGTATGGAAGAGGACCCCCGCCGAGTGGGCTATCCTCCCTATCTCTTCGATAGGCTGAATCGTGCCAACCTCGTTGTTTGAGTGCATGATGCTGATGAGAAAAGTCTCCGGAGTGATCGCCCTCTGGACATCGTCTGGGTGCACCATGCCGTATTGGTCCACAGGGACCACGGTCACGTCAAACCCGAGCCTCTTCAGGCTCTCCGCAGTCTCTAACACAGCGTGGTGCTCCACGGCCGAGGTTATTACGTGCTTCTTCTTGCCGTAGACTGCGAGGGCAGTCCCCTTTATGGCAAGGTTATCGGCCTCAGATCCTCCGCTAGTGAAGATGATCTCCTCTGGAGATGCGCCGATGGCCCCAGCGACCCTCTCCCGCGCCTCGTCCATGCCACGCTTGGTCTCTCTTCCGAATGAGTGTATGCTCGATGGATTTCCAAACTTCTCAGCTAGATACGGGATCATGGAGTCGAGAACTTCACGCCTGACCGGCGTGGTGGCAGCGTTATCCAAATATATCCTATCCATGCAACACCCTCCCGATAGCAACAGCTCAGCCAGACCTCAGTCGACGCTCTCAGCATCGCCGTTCCCTTGCGGCGCAGCTATCATATCTTCGAGCGTAGTCGAGTCTAGTATCGACGTAATCCCATCGCGTAACCTAGCCCAAACCGGATGGGCTGCACAATCGCCAACCCGGCTGCATCCTCCTCCGTCACCGCCGTCTTCTGAAGCGCACGAACACAGTGCTATTGGCCCTTCAAGGGCGCGCACTACATCGCCAACAGTGATGCTCCTCGGTTCCCGTGCGAGAGCGTATCCGCCTGCAGCTCCCCTCTGCCCCAAGAGCAGCCCCGCCTTTCGAAGCACTCCGAGCAGCTGCTCAAGGTAACTTTCGGGGATTCCCTGCCTGGCTGCAACCTCCCGGAGAGATACCGGACCGCGCCCGAACAGCGTGGCCAGCTCCGCCATTGCGCGTACCCCATACTCGGTGCGCGAGCTTAATTTCACCCAATCACCTCCGAGTGCCATACCAAAGGCAGCCTCGGCAATCCCGACCGATTCAGTCGGATTTGTCAATTTCAATATACGACGGCATCCGCTGGGTGTCAACAGATGATCGCATGAAGGAGTCGTGGAGTTGTGTGTGGAAATCATGGTTCTGTGGCAATGCGCAGGAGGGATGAGCATTGAAAACGCTGATGACTGGAAATGAGGCTATGGCGCGGGGCGCATGGGAGGCTGGCGTGAGGTTCGCCTCGGCCTACCCGGGAACACCTAGCACCGAGATTGTGGAGAGTGTGGCGCGGTACAGGGAGATCCGATCTCAGTGGGCAGTGAACGAGAAGACCGCCCTCGAAGCTGCACTGGGGGCATGTATTGCTGGTGTGCGGTCCATGTGCGCGATGAAGCATGTGGGGCTCAATGTGGCCGCTGATCCCCTGTTCTCCTCGGCCCATGTGGGAGTGAATGCTGGATTCGTGATAGTCACTGCCGACGACCCTGGCTGTCATAGCTCCCAGAACGAGCAGGACAACAGGCACTACGCCAAGTTCGCCAAGCTCCCTATCGTGGAGCCTTCCGATTCCCAGGAGGCTCTCAACTACATGAAGGCTGCCTTTGATATCAGCGAGGCCTTCGACACGCCAGTCCTGTTCCGATCCACCACAAATCTTTCCCACGGGAAGACTCCCGTGATTGTCGGCGAGCGAGTCGAGGCGCCTCCCCGTGCGTACGAGAGGACGCAATCCAAATACGTCCTCATGCCGGCTGCTGCCCGAGCTCGCCATGCAGTGCTCGAGGAACGCCTCCTGAAGCTTGCGACATACGCCGAGATCTCGCCATTGAACAGGATTGAGTGGGGTTCCCGCTCGATCGGGATCATAACGAGTGGTGTGGCGTACCAGTTCGCCCTCGAGTCGTTGGGGCAGAAGGCCTCCTACCTCAAACTTGGAATGAGTTTCCCGTTCCCTAAGAATCTTGTGAGGCGGTTCTCAACCGAAGTGGAACGGCTTGTTGTGATTGAGGAGCTCGATCCGTTCATCGAGGAGGCCGTCCGCGCACTCGGCATTTCCGTTGAGGGCAAGTCGCTGATCCCACTCACCGGCGAGTTGGACACTGGAATCGTGGCTCGGGCGTTCGGATTGTCCCTGGCGAGCCTCGGCGCAGGAGTCGGCGCCAAGGCACAGGCAGAGACGGCGCAGGCCGAGGCGCAGGCGCAGGCGGAGGCGCAGGCCGAGACGCAGGCGCAGGCGGAGGCGCAGGCCGAGACGCAGGCCGAGACGCAGGCGCAGGCGCAGGGGGGAACCCGCGACAAGGCTGACGCGGCGGAGGCGCCCTTGCCCGCCCCGCCGGAGCAGGTCCCTGGCAGGCCTCCGATGTTCTGCGCAGGCTGCCCCCACAGGGGAGTATTCTACGAACTCGCCAAACTGCCTGTGGCGGTATCCGGCGACATAGGCTGCTACACTCTTGGCTCTCTCCAGCCCTTCGGCGCCATGGATACCTGCATCTGCATGGGCGCCGGCATCTCCACAGGGATGGGGTTCCAGGCGGCCCTGGAAATGCTTAGGGTTGAGAAGCCCAAACGAACCGTGGGCGTGATCGGCGATTCCACCTTCTTCCACTCTGGTATGACCGGGCTGCTCGACGCGGCCTATAATGGATCAGGGCTCATAACGTTCATTCTTGATAACCGCATCACTGCCATGACTGGCCATCAGGAGAACCCGGGCAGCGGGTTCAATCTCTCAGGCGATGCTGCCAATGAGGTGAGTATCGAAGGCATCGTGAAAGCCTTCGGGATCAAGAACGTCGCGACCGTCGATCCGTTCAACCTAGAGAAGGTGCGCGAAGCCTTGGTCGCAGCTCTTGCCGACCCAGGTCCATCTGTGATCGTGGGCCGCGCCCCCTGCGCCCTCCTCAAGCGATCAGCTGTGAGAAAACCCGCCTACTATGTGGATCAGGAGACCTGCCGCAAGTGCAAGCTGTGCCTGCGTGTAGCGTGCCCGGCTCTCTATGTGGAGAACGACATGGTGCAGATCGATGCAGACGCATGCGTCGGATGCGGCGTATGCAGCCAGGCGTGCCGCTGGGGAACGATCAAGATCCTTTCGAAGGCTGGTGACAAGTAATGCAGGAGACTACTAGTGTTCTTCTGGCTGGAGTCGGCGGGCAGGGCATAATACTCGCAGGCCGAGTCTTCTCCCAGCTTCTGCTGAATTCGGATTGTGATGTGAAGATGTCGGAAATCCATGGCATGGCCCAGCGTGGCGGGAGTGTCACGACACACGTCCGCTACGGCGAACGCGTGTCCGCTCCCACGATTTCCCCGGGCCAGGCCGATGTGATCCTCGCCTTCGAAGCGATGGAAGCGGCCAGGATGGCCCACTGGCTCAGGCCCGGAGGTGTGATGGTCGCCAACACCAGGCGCATCCCTTCCCTACCCATCCTGATCGCGAAGGAAACCTACCCTGAGGATCTTCCTGCACGCCTTTCGGCGCGTGGCATTTCGGCTCACTGGCTCGACGCCTATACTACCGCAGTCGGGCTCGGGAACAGTAAGGCGGAGAACGTTGTGCTGCTAGGGGCGTTTTCGACAGTGCTGCCCTTTGCCGAAAGCGCGTGGCGGCAGGCAATTGCACAGGTCGTGCCCGCGAAAGCCGTGGAACTCAATCTTGTCGCGTTTGCCGCCGGGAGGGAACTCGCGTGAAAGCCAACGCTCCGTTGATGGCATCGGCCCTGCTGGCCGCGGTTGGGGTGCTCTCAGTCCTCTTCGGACACTTGATCGGGGATAAGCACAGGTTTGAACTCATCAACGGGCACAAGGACGAAAAGGCGAAGGACGCCGACCGGTTTGCTCGGTGGATGCAGGGCTGCTTCTACACCATGGGCGGCATTCTCACCGCTGGAGCAGCTCTGATCTGGATCACGAAGGCGTTTGCCGCGATACTCTTTTGCACGGTGCTGGCCACCACGGTGGTCCTCGGCGTGATGACCGCCGGCGCGGGCAGATACTATAGGATCTAGCGCACGCACAGGGGATCCATCTGCCACTGGGTCCGGCCCGATCGCGCCAGCTTGTCTTCCTCAGCGACTTGCGCGAAGCGACACGGCGCAAGTTCCCCGCAGGCGCCCAGCGCTGTATTACCGAGATCTTCGGTACGCGCCCTCGGCCAGCGCACCTGATTTTTCAGAGACCCAGTACGGAATCCGTACAGGCATCGCTGGGTACCTGTACGGATTTCGTACTACGCTGAGAGCAGAATCAGCGGACGGCTTTTGAATACGCACCGATTCATGCAAAAACAGTGTGATGGTCCATACGCAGGAGCCTATAATGGAAGTAATTAGGATATTTGGGGCTCGTCTACCCATCCCTGTGGGCAAGCAAGGCCTAGCGTTGTACGGATTCCGTACCACTCATGCGGTGAACCAGTACGAATTCCGTACTGCCCATGAGGTGCGCAGGGGAAAACCTCACGTTTCCATCGAGTGCAGCTTCAGTATGCTCTTCTTGATCGAAGCTTCCTCCCCGTTCTCGCCAGGCTCATAGTACACCCGGTCAGTCAATCCATTCGGCATGTACTGCTGCTGGACGTATGCCCCTGGGTAGTCGTGGGGGTACTTGTAGCCAACTCCGCTTCCCAGGGCCCCTGCACCGCGGTAGGAGGAATCCCGCAAGTGCGATGGGACATCCACCGAGGGTTTCTCGCGCACATCAGCCTGAGCTGCATCTATCGCCCGCACCACGGCATTGCTCTTCGGAGCGGTGGCTATGTATATCGTGGCATGGGCAAGGATGATTCGCGCCTCCGGCAATCCCACCTTCTCGACGGCAAGCAGAGCGGCCGCAGCGACTGTCAGCGCACGGGAATCCGCCATTCCCACGTCTTCGCTGGCATGTATCATGAGCCTGCGCGCGATGAACCTGGGATCCTCGCCAGATTCGATCATCCTTGCCAGGTAGTGGAGGGCAGCATCGGGATCAGAACCCCGCATGCTCTTTATGTAGGCTGAGACCACGTCGTAGTGCATATCGCCGCCTGCATCGTACCGCAGAGCGCGCCGCTGTATGGAATCCTCAGCTACCTCCAGCGTTATGTGAACAACACCATCTGAATCAGAAGGGGTGGACAGGGCCGCCACCTCAAGAGCGTTCAGTGCAGTGCGAGCGTCCCCGTTTGAGAAGCTAGCCAGGTGGTCTAGGGCTTCGGGATCGATTGTTATGTTGATATGGCCAAGACCGCGCTCGCAATCGCTGATAGCGCGTAAAACCACCGTTCGAACCTTGGCGGCATCGAGCGGCTCCAGCCGGAAAAGCCGTGACCGCGATACCAGCGGAGGGTTCACGTCGAAGAAAGGGTTCTCTGTGGTAGCGCCTATCATGGTGACAGTCCCGTCCTCCACAGATGGAAGGAGGGCGTCCTGCTGAGCCCTGTTGAACCTGTGGATCTCGTCGATGAACAGAATCGTCCTCTTGCCCCGGAGTTTCATGCGGTCTCGCGCCTCAGCCACTACCCGCCTGATGTCGGCCACGCCAGCTGTCACAGCATTGAGCCTCTCGAACTCGGCCTTAGTGGTGACAGCGATAACCTCCGCTATCGTCGTCTTTCCAGAGCCAGGTGGACCGTAAAGGATGATCGACCCGATGCGGTCCGACTCGATCGCGCGCCGCAGCAACTTCCCCGGTCCAAGGATGTGCTCCTGCCCAACGATCTCATCGATACTCCTCGGCCTCATGCGGGCAGCCAGGGGAACCCTGTCTCGCGAACCGCCCTGCTCCAACCCAAAATCGAACAGATCCGCTCCAGGCATGACCCTCACCTCTACGAGATGTCCGCGAAAATGAGCACGAAAATACCCCGCCATGGCGTAGGTCTGGCCGCTTCTCCCCCGCGCTGCGAGGTGGGCGCCCTCCTGCTACGTTAACGTTCCGCACCTGCGGCGCGGCACACATGCTCGTAGTAGAGACCGGGCTCCCTGAGAAGAGATGTTGGAAGTAAACAGCCAGTGCACCCACGTGCACAGCAGGGTTATTGCGTCTTCATTCAGCGGGTATATCATATCACACAGAAGTCAGCCTTTCAACAAACGCGGCCCGGCGCCATAATCTGGAACAAGCGATCTCTGAGCGAGTCAAACCCCACGCGCTCCTGCTCCCCGCCAGTCATGTTCTTCAAAGTCGCGACGCCAGCGTCCAGTTCATCATCGCCGATGATCGCAACATACCTGGCCCGCAGTTTGTCTGCATAGCGCATCTGGGCCTTCAGGCCGCGTCCGAGAATGTCGTAGTCTGCGGATATCCCAGCCCCACGCAGTTCGAAGGCAACTGAGAAAGCCTTTTCGCGCGCGCGCTCGCCTAGAGCCACGATGTACACGTCGAGCTTCTGCGCATACCGATCATCGGAAGCGCTGGCTTTCATCGCGAGCACACAGCGCTCGATCCCACATGCCACGCCCACGCCTGGGGTCGGGCCTCCCCCGCACTCCTCCACGAGGCCGTCATAGCGGCCTCCTCCTCCCAGTGCATCCTGGGCGCCGATCCCCGCCATGTTGTACTCGAAAGTTGTCTTGGTGTAGTAATCGAGGCCACGGACTAATCGGGAATTGAGCGTGCAGCCCACCCCAACGGAATCGAGGAGCCTCCTGACCTGGGTGAAGTGGTCCTTGCACTCTGCACACAGGTGATCGAACACTGGAGGCGGGCTCGGCAGAAGCGCCCTGCATTCCTCGGATTTGCAGTCGAGCAGCCTCAATGGGTTCCGGTCGTACCTTGACTTGCAGGATGGACACAGACCATCGTGGACAGGAGCATAAGCTTGCCGGAGCACTTCCCGGTATGCAGGACGGCAGCTAGGGCAGCCGATGGAGTTGAGGTTCACCACCACGTCCTCGATTCCGAGCGCGCGGAACACCTCGATCGGCATTGCGATGATCTCCACATCCGCAGCCGGAGACGCTGCGCCAAGCACCTCGGCGCCGAACTGGTGGAACTGACGGTATCTGCCTGCCTGTGGCCGCTCGTACCGGAACATGGGTCCCATGTAGTACACTTTCGTTGGCTGAGGCCGGGCTGCCAGCCGATGCTCCACATACGCCCGGGCAACCGGCGCCGTACCTTCAGGCCTCAAGGTGATGGACCGCCCTCCCCTGTCGGGGAAAGAGTACATCTCCTTCTCTACGATGTCGGTAGTCTGTCCGACGCCGCGCTCGAAAAGCTCAGTGTGCTCGAATATGGGCGTGCGTATCTCCCTGTATCCGTATTTCTCAAATGTCTGCCTCACAATGCCCTCAGCATACTGCCATAATCCCACGTCCTCGGGCAGAACGTCGGAAGTGCCCCTAGGCGCGTTGATCTCCATTGACGCATCCTCCCCTCCCTGCGGTGCAAGCACGTCCGCCTGGGAATGAGCCATCAGAAACGGGCCATACGATGTCGGCTATGAAAACGGGCGGGTCGCAACCCGCCCACGTATAACCGGGGGAATCAACTACTTCTTGGGCTCGACCGCAGGCTGGGCGCTAGCATCATTCGCAGCCTTCTTCTCAGCCTCAGCCTTGGCTTCTTCTAGAGCCTTCTGCGCTGCTTCCTTCTGTGCGAGCTGGATATCGGCCATGAGCGCATCCTCAGCTGATGCATCGTCCGCCCTATCCATCTTCCGGTATCCATCGGCTATCAGTGCGTGAGCGAACACGTCCTTGTCGGCTAGTTCGGACGCCCGCTTGTACAGCTCCACGGCCTGATCAGCATCGCCCGCGTCGCGGTTGGCATCCGCCTGCGCGATAACCACGTACGGGTCTGTCGGCACGATCTTCGTTGCCTTCTCGAATGCGGCGACAGAGTCCTTCGCCTTTCCCTGCAGCGCAAGGGCCCGCCCCAGCGCCACCTGGAGATAGGGGTCGCCTGGCTGAAGCTTGGCGGCCTTGCGGTACTGCTTCACAGCCTCGTCGTACTCCTTGGCCTCCATTGCGCGGTAGGCAAGCACCCTGGAATCGTATATCTTCACCTTGGCCTGCGTTCGAAGGTCCGAAAGGTACTTGTCGCGCAGTTCTTTCTCCTTCCGGAGCCTGATCATCTTGTCCAGATTAGTGCGGACCTCATCCAGAACCAGCTTGGGCTGGCTCTTCTGCATCCTCTCGAACTCGGCCTTGATCTCATCCTCTGTTGCCTCAACTGCACCAACGGCCTGCCTGGGGAATCCCTCTACCATCTGCCGGTCGGCCACCCACTTACTATAGGAAGCTGTGGTGAACCCCCACCGCGACAGTGCGGAAACCCAGTCAGAATCGTTCTCGAAGTTGGCGCGGTCCGACTTGACCTGCGAGTCCACTGCGGCCTGATCCGGAGCGTAGTTCGCCTTCTTCGCTGCGTTGAGGATTGCTGCGTCATCGATAAGCTTGTCCATGACCGTCGACCTTATCGAATCGAGTTGATCGGGCCTCAGGCCTCCGAATGCCATGCGCTCGTAGTACTGCCAGGCGAATTCGCGGCTGAGCTCGAGCTCGGTTATGCGCCTGCCATCGACCTTCGCGACAGTGAGCCCACTGCCCTGAGCTGAACCTGAAGACCGTTCCAGAAACATAGGTACGATCATGCCAACCGCGAGAAGCCCCGCTATAACGGCTACAAAGGTGCCCATTCGCTTACGCATTCCTACGAACAAATGTGAAACCCTCCCAGCTATGCTGTGTAACCTACGATATTGTATCGCACGGCTCAAGCAGTGTCAACGCACCCGCAAGGCGCGCGCAAGGCTGCTGCAAGGCGCAAGCCAGGGCTGAACGATCCCTATGCTTCAACGAGAAGGCCCGTTCCAAGCCATCTCATCGCCTATCGTGGTTGCCGCTCCATGCCCAGGATAGACTCGGGTTCGTTCGTCCATGGGAAACAACACATCGTGGATGGACTTCCACAGTGCACCCTCGTCACCGCCCTCTAGGTCGGTGCGGCCCACACCCATGTTGAACAGGGTGTCGCCTGTGAACACTACGAGATCCTCAGGCGCCCACAGGCATACGCCTCCAGGAGTGTGGCCAGGCGTGGCCAGAATGCGGAAGTCCACGCCGCCAACGTGCAGTGTCTCCCCGTCTTCAAGAGTCTCATCCGCATCCAGCCTGTCGTTGCCTGCTCCGCACCGAGCCAGGATGCGGAAGGTGTCGATTGGGCACGCAAGCATGGGAGCATCTTTCACTCCCACATGCACCTTCGCTCCTGTGATCCGGCGAAGCTCTCCGACTCCACCGATGTGGTCGGGGTGCCCATGAGTGCATATGATTGCCCCACATCTGAGGCCGAGTGAATCCAGGGCTCTCACTATACCCTCGGCCTGCGCTCCCGGGTCGATGACCGCCGCCTCATCTGCCCCATCGCGCCACACTATGTAGCAGTTGGTGGAGAGAGGGCCAACAGCCATACGCTGAACCCTGAGATTCTCTGATTCCGCCAATACAGCAACCCCCTTAGAAATCCCTGGAGCTGTCGAGGATTATGGTCACAGGTCCATGGTTCACCAGGCCCACTTCCATCTCTGCTCTGAATACCCCAGTTTCCACATGCACTCCAGTTGCTCGAACCGCGTCGATGAACTCATGGTAAATCACGACGGCCTGATCTGGAGGCGCAGCATCAGTGAAGCTAGGCCGCTTGCCCCGCCGGCAATCGCCGTAGAGCGTGAACTGTGAGACTGCAAGCATGCTGCCTCCCACATCCCGAAGAGAGAGGTTCATCTTGCCATAGGCATCATCGAATACGCGAAGGCCCGTGATCTTGTCGGCCATGTAGCAGACATCATCAGACCCATCCGACCGAGTCACCCCGAGGAGCACCAGTACGCCGCGGCCGATCCTCCCTACCTCCGCACTGCGCCCCATCTCACCGTCGACCTCTTTGCCGCCAGCCTCTTCACCCCGGGCGTTCTCCTGGCGCACTCTCACCCACGCGCTGCCGACCCTCTGCACAACAGCCCTCAACTACACCACACCTGCCTGCACCGAAGTATCTGTGATCCTCCTCCAAGCTGAATGCCCTAGCTTGGCCGCGCCCTGTGAGCATCGCGGACCCCGGCGACCTTGGAAAGCCTGCGGATCACCGTGTTCATGTGGGCCACATCGGTTATCTCTACAGTCATGTTGATCATCGCAGCGTGACTTTTGAGAGTTCGAGCGGTGACTGCACTCACGTGCGCATGGGTCTCCACCACTGCGTTCATGACATCAGTGAGCAGCCCTGGGCTATCGTGGGCTTCCATTTCGATCTCGACGGCATAGGAGACGCCTTCGCCGATGTCCCACTCAACCTCAACCCGCCTGTTCTCATCGTCTATCTCGATACCCACATTCGGGCAATCCTCTCTGTGAACAGAAATCCCGCGCCCTCTGGTGATGTAGCCTACAATGGCGTCTCCTGGCGCCGGGCTGCAGCATCTGGCGAACCTCACGAGCACATTGTCCACACCGTGCACCCGCACGCCCTTAGAAGAACGGACACTGGGGTGGGCTTCGCGAGCCGGCCTCTGATCCTCCTGCACCCGTTCTGGCAGGAGTTTCCCTATGGCCTGCGCGGCCGAGATCCTCCCGTACCCGATGCTCGCCAGGAAGTCCTCTGCGCTCAGATGGCTGAACTTGTGAGCCGCGTCGAGAAGGCGATCCTCCTTCATGTTCGCGTGAACCTCAGCCCCAACGCGCCTCAGTTCCCGCTCAAGCAGTTCCTTCCCTCGCTCGATGGATTCCTCTCTTCTAAGCTCCTTCACCCATTGTCTGATCTTGCCCTTGGCCTTGGCGGTCTTGGCAATCGCCAGCCAGTCCTGTTTTGGACCGGTGGTCGTCTTGCTCGTGATCACCTCAACGATATCGCCGGTGGCGAGCTCAGTTCCGAGGGGCGCCATCCTCCCGTTCACGCGGGAACCCACGCACCTGTTGCCCACATCCGTGTGAATCGCGTAGGCAAAATCGATGGGCGTAGAGCCGGCAGGCAAGGCCTTCACGTCGCCTTTCGGGGTGAACACGTACACCTCATCGGAAAAGAGGTCCACCTTGAGGGTCTCCACGAACTCCTCGCCGTTTCTGGTCTCCTTCTGCCATTCCAGAATCTGCCGAAGCCAGGTTATCTTGTCTTCGAAATCGCCGCCTGCTCCGCCTTCCTTATAGCGCCAGTGAGCAGCAATGCCGTATTCCGCCGTCCGATGCATCTCTACGGTGCGGATCTGGATCTCGAGAGGCTCTCCACGGGGCCCCACTACAGTGGTGTGGAGAGACTGGTACATGTTGGACTTGGGCATCGCGATATAGTCCTTAAACCGCCCCGGAATCGGCTTCCAGATGGTGTGCACAGCTCCTAGCGCTGCATAGCACTCCCTGAGCGTTCCAACGATCACCCTAAGCCCCATGAGGTCCCATATCTCGCTGAAATCCTTGCCCTGTTGCGTCATCTTCTGATATATGCTGAAGAAATGCTTAGGCCTGCCCTGGATCTCGCCAGAAACCCCTATCTCCTCAAGAGCAGCGGCAAGAGTCCGACGGGCGTCCTCGATGATGCCCTCTCTTTCCTGCCTCTTCTTGGCGACCCGATCCACTAGTTCATAGTAGGCTGCTGGCTCAAGATACCGAAGGGAGAGATCCTCGAGTTCCCACTTGATGGCCCACATCCCGAGCCTGTGGGCGAGGGGGGCATATATCTCAACCGTTTCCCGCGCAACCCTCTTCTGCTTCTCCGGCGGCGAATGCCGCAATGTGCGCATGTTGTGGAGCCTGTCGGCAAGCTTGATGAGAACCACCCGGATATCCTTTGCCATAGATACGAACATCTTCCGAAGGCTCTCTGCCTGTTGCTCCTCGCGGTTCTTGAAATCAAGGCGGGAGAGTTTGGTCACCCCGTCCACCAGCATGGCAATCTCAGGCCCGAACGTGGTCCTTATCTCATCAATACTCTTGCTCGTGTCCTCCACCACATCATGCAGAAGCCCAGCCGTGATCGTGTTCGGGTCGAGGTCCATGCCGGCGAGGATGAATGCCACCGCCGCGGGATGCTCGAAATACGCCTCTCCCGACTCGCGGAACTGCCCCGAGTGTGCACACTCAGCATACTCCCACGCCTGGCGGACCATTCCCATGTCCACGCCAGGACGATTCTTGCCTGCCTTTGCCAAGAGATCCTCAATGGTGTGTTTGGACCGGACCATGCTCGCTTGGCCTCCCTGCACTACGTAAAGCGGCTTTATGCAGCGCGAAACCGCCTCACACAGCCTCCGACCGCCTCATGTCTTTCAGATTAAGCTCCGCGGATTCCCGCCCGTTCCATTCGTTTACCTCCAGGCCGTAGGCGACATCCACCTCTCCAGCCTGACGCGCAAGATCGGCGTAATGCTGTGCCATGCGGAAACCGATGGCGTCGACAATCCGCGATCCCTTGCCCAGCTTGAGCTTGAGGTGCCGTCCTTCCGGCCCCACCTGTTTCTGCTCGAGAACCAGCAGTCTTCGTGTAAGAAACACGGGTGTCGGGTTTCCCAGTCCGAACGGTTCGAGAACGGCCAGGCCCCTGGCAAGCTCGATGGAAATCTCGCTCTCCTGCAGTTCCGCGTCTACACTCACCTGAGGAACCAAATCCTCGGGAGTGAGCCATCTGTGTCCGAGTTCATTGAGCCTCTCCCGGAATCTGTCCAGATCGTCAGCTCGTATGGAGAGCCCCGCAGCCTGCGCGTGGCCACCGTACTTCAGCAACAGGTCAGAACATTCCGTCAAGGCCGAATGCAGGTTGAAACCTGGAATGCTTCGCCCCGAACCGCGGCCCACATCGCCGTCGAACGACACGAGCACAGTGGGCCTGCAGGTAAGCTCCGCGATCTTTGAAGCAACGATCCCGATGACCCCTGAATGCCACGATTCGGACCCTAGCACTATCGCCCTTGTGGACGCGGTGTTCATCTTGCTGACTGGAGCCCATGCGTCACGAAAAATGCCAGCCTCTATCTCTTGCCTTTTCCGGTTCTCCTCATCGAGCATGGCCGCAAGGCCAGCGGCTTCCGCCTGAGAATCCGTGAGAAACAGCCTTGCCCCGAGGGAGGGATCGCCGAGCCGGCCAGCTGCATTCACTCGAGGCGCCATCGAGAAGCCAACATTCCCCGCCTTGATCTCCCGGCCTGCGAACCCAGACACATCTATTAGATTCCGTATTCCCAAATTCTGTGATGACTTCATCATGGCGAGTCCTGCTCTTGCTATGATCCTGTTTTCGCCGACAAGAGGGACCACGTCAGCTATAGTTCCCAGAGCAACGATATCCAGATGGCGCCACGGATCGCCATGCCCAGCAGGGCGATTCGAGAGCTCCCAGAATGCCTGGGCAAGCTTAAACGCGACTCCGACCCCGGCCAGATCCTTGAAGGGATACAGAGAACCCTTCCTTTTGGGGTTGATAACGGCCAGTGCCCTGGGAATTTCCGGCCCGGCCTCGTGGTGGTCTGTGATGATCAGATCCATGCCCCGCGATCGAGCCGCAAGCGCCTCCTCCACAGCTCCGATTCCACAATCCACGGTCACCATTACCGACACGCCCTCATCAGCCGCGCGCTCTATCGCTTCGGTGCTGAGGCCGTATCCCTCCACGAGGCGATTGGGGATGCGATAGTCGACAGAAGCTCCTAAGGCCGACAACACGGTCACGAGAAGCGAGACCGCCGTGACGCCATCGGCGTCGTAGTCGCCGTAGACTCTGATCTTCTCGCCTCTGGCGACCGCGTCCACAATCCTGCCCGCCGCCTCTTTCATGTCCGGAAGCATAAACGGATCATGCATGTTCCCACGTGCAGGGGAGAGAAAAGCCGCCGCGGCCTTGCCATCCAGGAGGCCTCGGTTCACAAGCACTCTCGCAACTGGAGCAGGGACTCCGCATTCCCGCGCGAGTTCCTCCTCCGCCCGAGGGTTGCCCTCGAGAACCACCCATGTTTTCTTCCTAGCAGCCATTATGCGATCCACCCATCTTAATCAGGGACAATTCGACCTGTGATACAGATCCCCTGCACAGTTTATCATGTTTGCACCCGGTCGCGCTCATCCCGGACGACCTTCGCCAGGAGATCGCGATCGAACTCATCGACAATGTAGAGGGTCCCATGGGCCACCTCCGCCAGCCTGCGAAGGAACCCCTTGTTCGGGGACAGTCCTATGCACGTGAAGGGAAGACCGTACTTGGCTATCTGCTCGGCCGCAGTGAGAGCATCCCGTGCAGGGTCTCCAGTCCACTGGTTCATAGTGGGAATCCCATCAGTGAGCAGCACCAGGAGAGTGGGCGTGGCTTTGCTGCTCGCGAGTACGCGGACCGCCTCGACAATCCCCGCGGCAAGCGGAGTGAGCCCTGCCGGTCTCACGGTTGCCAACCCGTCCTCCAGCGCCTTCACGGAACGGGCTCGCACCACGTGGCAGGTCACAGATCGATCCTGGAAGGTAAGCACGGTCACCTTGTCGCGGCACGCAAGAAACAGATACCTTGCAAGATGCTTCGCGGCCTGGATGCGCTTCCCGGCCATGCTGGCGCTTGCGTCGATCAACAGGCATACGTCGACCTTTCGTCTCCGCCGCCTCTGCTCGATGCGGACATCGTCTCTCTGCATCGGCAGTATCTCGCCGCTCTTGGCGCACCTCACCGCCCAGGTGGTTACTGTCTCAGGCACAGCGATCTCGCCCCGGAAATCTGCCTCATCTGCGCGCATTGTGCGAAGAGCAGAGTAATGACCTGCTTTGCCCGCAGAGGAGACCGCGAAATCGCTCCGCTCAAGCGGTGTGCAGGCTGGCCGAGCCGCCCTGCGGATAAGCCTATGCATCTGGGTTTCGACCTCGCGGGCGAACCGGCGAAGGAAATCCCGGATCCGGAGGCCTTTATCAGAAAGCGTCACCGAAGCGCCGTCTCCGTCAACTATCTCCAGCGCACGGAGCCTTGCGAGCATGCCCTCGGCATCGCCGAATTCCCGTTCGAGCATGGCATATGGGCTCTCGCGCCTGTTTGGACTGGCGGCACACTCCAGGAAGGATCGAAGGCTGGTTACAGAACCGAAATCCGCCGACGCATCCAGCGCGTCTTTCATCTCAGCTGAACGGTCCGTCCCTGAGCCCGGCTGATTGTCCTCGCGAAGCAGCGAATCCATCTGCGAAGAGTATGGCGATAGGTCCAGCGGACTGCCTATGACGGAATGGTTGTTAGCCACCCTCTCAACCTGACGCAACTCACCCCCTGCCAACCTTATGGCGAGTTCTACTTCGCGGACGAGATAGTAGATCAGGCCCGTCGCATCAGGTGGAAGCATGGCTGCAAGATGGACATGGCCTCTGTGCGCAGTTCGGAGCGACGCCTTTCTGCCGAACTTGAGGCTGCCAGTGGCCCGGCCGCCGCCAGTCCCGGTCTGCACGTCCACGAAGTCCGCGAGGTTTCCAGATGGCCATGATCTAAGCGACCACGGCTCAGGCCCAATACACATCTCCCTCGCGAATTCCTCCGCTGCATGCCTCACAGCTAAAGCCACCGCAGTGTGGTCTATGTCTGCCAGGGCGTGGAAAACGTCGAGGTGCACGACTTCGAAGGCCTTGGATCTTCCGTAGAAGACCTGCCCTGCGTCTGCCATGCACCTCACCGTCATCACCTCGGGATGCGCAGGGTCGAGTATGTGAATGCGCCTCGACGCCACTGCAGTCTCCCCTATGCGCACCCCGAGCCCCCTATCCAGCTCCTGGTTCACGTCTCTGGTGAATGCCGCTATTTCCTCAAGCCTCAACTCAAGTCATCCTCTGCGAAGACGACCTTGGGGCCGATGTCGGTTATGGGGCGCGCAGGGTTGGGCGGACATGCTTCGCACACCGCAGGCCCGCCTCCGCCCTCATCAGCATCGCCATGCACACCAGAACCCACGCTCGCCCTGGCGCCGCCAATCCCGTTTCCTCCGTCTGTCGGGCTTCCGCACCCGGCTGACCTTCTCCCCTGGCCTCCGCCATCCTCAGGTCCGGCTCCGGATCCGGAGTCAGCCCCATCGGATTTCATGCGCTCGAACACCCTGTGGAGCATCCCACGGATTCCAGGCATCCCGGCAATGCCGGGTTGGCCCCCAGGCCCGGCCCCAGATCCAAGCCCAAGCCCGGGCCCGGGCCCCGCCCCAACTCTCGACTCCCAGCTGCGGTCGTAGCACTGACCACCGCCCCCTAGCGCAGACCCTGGCGTCTGCCCAGGCCCCGAGCAGCCCCCTCCTGCCAGGGCAGAGGTTGGCCTGCCGGCCGACTTCTCCTGCATCGCGTCAACGTACCGAAGGATGCTCGACAGGGCAGCAATCTCCACCCTGTGCCTTAGCACCGCTGGCAGCACTGCCCTGATGTCCTCCAGCGCAACACAGCTTCTGCCCGCCAGAGCTGCCCTGCACCTCGAGGTGATCCTGGCTGATTCCATGGCCCTGATGCTCTCGATATCGAAGTCCACGTATATCTGGGCAAGAAGCTCGACCAACTCGTCAGGGTAGCTGACCCGCGGAACGAGGGCGCCCGCTGCCACGAGCCGGCCCTTCCATCCCCCCGAACCAGGATCAGCCGGAGCGGATGCAGCGCCCCTGCTGCCTTCGGGAGCAGACAGCGAGAGCTGCCTGCTCTGGGCGCAAAAGTCGTCGAGCTCTAGGATCCTCCTGATCATCGGCAACTCGCTCGCTCGGCCCATCTCAACCGACAGATCAAACCTATCGGAAAGCTGCCTCCTCACGTCCTCCAAAGGGCCCGGGTCCTCGTCAGGGTTGGACGCGGACCATACCGAGATCTCCACAGGCACCGCCACCACCGGGAGACCAGACTCCTCGATCTGCACCCTGCCGGGCTTCGTTCCCATTACATCTAGCAAGACATCGGTTAGCTCGGGGGAGGTGTCGGCAAGCCGGTTTATCTCATCGATGAAGACTATGCCCCGGTTCGCTCTGGGGATCGTGCCGAGCAGGATGGCAGCGCCTGGCCTCTCTCGGTCCATTACCTTAGCAAGATCGATGCTGCCTACCACCGTGCCAAGCTTGGCCGAGTGGGATACCTCGAGGAATGGCATCATGATCCTCTCTGAGCTGAGGTCGTGAAGGCGTGACAGAGGCATGTCGCGATGGACTGGGCAGTGTGGCGCCCATGGCCTGCAGTTGTACTCGCAGCCAGTAATCCGATCGATCCTGGGAAGAACGCCAGCCGCCGAGCGCATTATGGTGGTCTTTCCGGTTCCTCTCACGCCTTCCGCGTGCACATGCACTGGCCGCCCCGCTATGGCCGCCACAATGGAGATCTCCACTGCTTCAAACAGAGCAGCGTTTCCCTCATGCTTCACAAGGCTCTCGTATGGGCGCAAAAGGAACCCCTCCGCGTCGGTATTGTGCGAAGAGTAGTATTGCACCGCGCGTGGAGTTTGATCCCCAGTCGGCGGATCACAGCAAGCATGCTCCGTTGATCTCAAGACCGAACTTGCAGTTGAGCACGGTTGCGGCCTTTCTGCACATGGTCATGCGGGATAGGAATATCTCGAAGTATTCCATTACGGGGCACATCTCAGTATCGGTCACGAGTGAGAGCGTAATGAGCCTGTGCTCAGCGTCGATATCCAGCCGGGATTTGGTGGCCGCGTATGACACTCGGTCGTGGATATCGAAGGAGGCCACGTCGCGGTTCCGGACGCGAGTCCGGTGCACGTCGGTCTTGTCGGCAAGAATAACCGCTGCCGACACCTCGTTCACAGGGTGGCCATATTCCTCCTCGTGGTTGCCGACTGCCGCCATCACCAGGGCCGTCTCTTCCACGCTCATGCCCATCCTGGTGAGAAGGGACCACGCCATAATCGCACTGCTCTGTCCGTGATGATCCCTCGACACGACGTTTCCGATATCGTGGATATATCCAGCGATGCCCGCAAGCTCCGCCCATCTGGGGTCGTACTTCAGTGTTTCAAGGACATTGTGGGCGATGCTCGACACCAGAAACGCGTGGCGCGGGCCGTGCTCTGTGTATCCCATCGCTCCAAGGTTCAAGTTCGCCCGTTCCACCAGAGCATTCACCTCGGGGTTGCTCCGCACATCCTTGATGCTCAGCTTTCCATCCATATGATCATCATCACCTCTGTTGTGTGCTCGCGCGCCCCGCGAGTCTACCCCACACCTACGCCGACAGCCGCGCCATGCAGGCGCGGCCGCCGTTCTCCGTATGGGCGTTATCCGTGTGGACGTGGACATCGTTCGCTGTGAGCCTACATGTAGTCGAACGCGAACTGATCCAACGGCCCGAAAGGCACGTACAGAGTCCATGTGATCTTCTTCCATTGCCTTCCTGAGAAGGCAGGATCAGCGCTCCAAAACGGCAGTATGGCATATGTGCGCATCGTCTCGCCTTTAGCCAGCGGTTTCTCAGGCAGTAATTCGGGCGCGCTCGCGTAGTACTTCTGCCTGACTGCTCCATCCGCATCCACCACATAGAAAGCCTCTATCGACGGAAGCACCATGCAATCCGCTGGTCCGGATATGTTCTCCACTAGGAGGTCGATCTTTACCTCGGGAGGGGCCTCAAGAAGTCCGAGGACAGTGACGCGCACTCCGCCTATCTCCTGAGGCGTTGCGAAAAGCCCCTTCCGGTAGGAGAGGGAAACCCATTCGCGGCCCATCATGCGATCATCGACCACGGCGGGGCGGCCTTCGATATCGCGAATCTTCAGGTATCTGACTCGCAACTGCCCGTCAGCATTGACGTAGTACACCTTCGCACGGATGCTCTCGCCGAGAACACTCGACTCCACCTTGGATATCGATGTGATGCCGTCGGTCTTGCCATCTCTAGCAGAGACATATTCCACCCACGAAAGCGCTGCGTCGGAACAGAAGGACTGCGCCCGCTTCCAGTCGCACTTCTGAAAAGCACTGACGAACTCCGCCGCGACCGCCTCTGCAGCATCAGCGGCAGCTGCGGCATAGGGGATGCACATGCCCGCCAGGAGAGCTGCGGCAAGCGCATATGTAATCCAGGTTCTTCTCGTAATCATAGATCCAGGCCTCCTATAGTGACGCCGACCCCTAGGAACTCTGCTGATTCTCCTTGCCCACTGTATCCTGCACTGCCCATTTGGAGAAGCGCATGATGATGCGCTCGCCCTGGTCTGCGACGTTCACGATTAGTGCGTCGTCCTTGATCTCGACTATCTCGCCGTGTATTCCTCCGATGGTTACTACTCTGTTGCCCTTGCGCAACCCCGAGAGCATGGTTTCGCGCTTCTTCTTTTGCGTCTGCTGCGGTCGGATCAGCATGAAGTAGAAGACCACCATCAGAACGGCAAATGGGAGCAATGTGACTAACAGGTTCTGACTCTGTCCTGGTTGCATTCGCTGCTTACCTCCATTTCCCAAGTGGGTAATGCCTTAGTTATTATACCAGACCCGCCATGTTTCCTTCCGGTATTCATCAAAAGTCCCATCGATGATCGCTGCCCTCATCTCCTCCATCATCCTGACCAAGTGCCGAAGGTTGTGGAGGGAGGTGAGCCTCAAGCCCAAGATCTCGCCTGCCTTGAGAAGATGCCGTATGTATGCCCTGGAGAAATGGGTGCACGCATAGCAGTCGCACCCCTGATCCAGAGGGCCGAAGTCCTCCGCATATGACGCATCGCGCACGATGATCCTTCCGGACCTCGTGAATACCGTTCCGTTTCTGGCGTTCCTGGTGGGGAGAACGCAATCAAACATGTCGATGCCCCGGGCAACCCCCTCGAGGAGCGCATCGGGAGAGCCCACGCCCATCAAGTAACGAGGCTTCTCCTCGGGCAGGCACGGAACCACCGCATCGAGTATCTCGTACATGATCTCTTTAGGTTCGCCAACCGAAAGGCCTCCTATGCCAAACCCGGGGAATCCCATCGACACCATCTGGGCCGCGCTCTGCTTTCGCAGATCCGCATAGGTCGATCCCTGCACTATTCCGAATACGGCCTGGTCTTCACGGTCGTGGGCGGCAAGGCACCTCTCCGCCCATCTGGCAGTAAGTTCCGTGGAGCTTCGCGCGTAATCCCGCTCACACGGATAAGGAGCACATTCATCGAAACACATGGCGATGTCCGCTCCTAGCGCCATCTCTATCTCCATCACTCGCTCAGGCGTGAACATGTGAGGAGACCCGTCGATGTGGGATCGGAACTCCACGCCATTCTCAGTGATCTTGCGCAGCGCCCCCAGGGAAAACACCTGAAACCCGCCTGAGTCGGTGAGAGCAGCCCCTCCCCACGACATGAACCGGTGCAGGCCGCCAGCCTTCGCAATCAGCTCATGGCCTGGCCTGAGATAGAGATGATACGTGTTCCCAAGGACAATCCGGGCGCCAAGCCCAGTGAGCTCGTCTGGAGATACGGTTTTCACAGTGGCCTGAGTCCCAACTGGCATGAACACCGGGGTTTGGATGTCGCCGTGAGGAGTGTGCAGTACTCCCGCCCTGGCTGCTGTTGTTGTGGATCTCTTGTGTATAGTAAAACTCACCGGATGAATATGGACCACCTCACTGTTGAATCCGTGCTAGAGTATGAGCATCGCATCGCCAAATGAGAAGAACCTGTACTCCTGGTTCACGGCCTCCTGATACGAGCTGAGAACGAAGTCCCTCCCTGCGAAGGCCGACACCATCATCACCAGGGTGGATTTGGGCAGATGGAAGTTGGTCACCATGGAATCCACGGCTTTGAACCGATAGCCGGGGTAGATGAAGATGCCCGTCCATCCATCACCTGGATTGACGGAACCATCCTCGGCTGCAACGGTCTCTAGGGTGCGCACGGCTGTGGTGCCAACCGCCACAACTCTTCCCCCAGCCATGCGGGCGCTGTTGATTGCAGCAGCGGTCTCGCTGGATACGTGGTAGTGCTCTGAGTGCATCACATGCGCTTCGATCTGCTCCGTTTTCACCGGACGGAAGGTTCCAAGCCCGACATGGAGGGTAACCCTGGCCAGCGTCACTCCGTTTGCCTTAATCCGGTCCAGGAGTTCCTGGGTGAAGTGAAGCCCCGCTGTGGGCGCTGCTGCAGAGCCTCGCACCGATGCGTATACTGTTTGGTACCGGTCTGGAGTGGACAGATGCTCCTTTATGTAGTGAGGCGTGGGCATCTCTCCTATTGCATCGACCACCGCGTCGACACCTTCAGAAGCCTCGAATGCGATCACGCGGCCTCCGTAGTCGGTCTTGTCGAGAACGCATCCTGTCATCCTTCCCCCGCCGAAAGAGAGGGTCTCGCCCACCTGCGCGCGCCGACCCGGGCGTGCAAGGCACTCCCAGGTCGTGCCTTCGTCGCTTTTCTTCGAAAGGAGCAGGATCTCCACCTTGCCTCCGGTTTCGCGCTTGGCCGAGAGCCGCGCAGGCATCACCCGGGTATCATTGAGCACCAGCACGTCGCCTCGGCGGAGGTACTCCGGGAGATCGTGGAACTGCCTGTGCTCCACCTCGAGGCTGTCCCGATGGAGCACCATCAGCCTGGAAGCGTCCCTGATCTGAAGCGGGGTCTGTGCTATCAAGCGCTTTGGAAGGTCGTAATCGAACTCACTGAGCTGCATATGTTGGCATGTCCTTTCGCGTCACTCGCTTGGCGTCACTCGCTTGGCGTCATTCGCTTGGCGTCACTCGCTGTAGCCGAGTCTGTCGAGGAACGATTCGTCATCTCGCCAGCGTTTCCTGACCTTCACCCACAGCTGGAGATTCACCTGGGAGCCGAGCAACCGCTGGATCTCCATGCGCGCAAGTGTCCCGGTCTGCCGAAGCACGCTTCCACCGGCGCCTATCACGATGCCCTTCTGCGATTCTCTCTCCACAAGTATCACTGCACGGATGTCCACTATGTCGCGGTCTTCGCGCCTCGTCATCTCATCAACGACGACAGCAATGGAATGCGGTATCTCCTCACGGGTCAGGTCGATCAGTTTCTCGCGGATAAACTCCGCGACAATGAACTCCTCGGGCCTGTCGACTTGAACACCGGGTGGATAGTACATTGGGCCTTCCGGCAGCACGGTCGCGATCTCCTCCACGAACCCAGGCAGGTTCCTGCCTGTTGCAGCCGACACTGCTTTCACCCTCTGGAAACCAGCGAGATCCCTCGAGAGTCGCTCCACCTCTGAGGCCCTCTCCGCACTCACCAGATCGATCTTGTTGATGATGAGCCAGGCAGGAGCAGCAGCCTTCGAGACATACGACGCCACGGTCTCATCTTCAGGGCGAGCAGGCGATGACGCATCCACCACCATGAGTATGAGGTCCACATCGTCGAGCGCGCCGCGGGCAGCATTCACCAGCCTTTCCCCCAGCGTGTGGAGGGGCTTGTGTATCCCGGGCGTATCGAGAAACACGATCTGCGCGCCATCGAGATTCGCAATGGCGGAGATTCGGTTTCTGGTGGTCTGAGGTTTGTCGGTTACAATGGAGACTTTCGCCCCGACAAGCGCATTCAGAAGTGACGACTTGCCCACATTGGGCTTTCCAACGATAGCCACAAAACCTGATCTCACAGCATATCCTCCGACCTAAACGCCCCGGGAAGGAGCTCTCCGACAGTGCGGGTGACGCGAATGCCATCGTTTCCGATCATCGTGACTGGAGTGTTCAGACCAAACTCGGCCATGAACTGCCTACAGATGCCGCACGGCGTCACCGGTTCAGGCCTGTCCGACGCCACCACGATGTGCAGAAACTCCCGATCACCCTCAGATACCGCCTTCACAAGCGCAGTCCGCTCAGCGCATATTGTGCCGCCGAACGAGGCGTTCTCCACATTGCACCCAGCATATATCCTTCCGCTTTTCGCGAGTGCCGCTGCACCCACTCGAAATCGAGAGTAGGGTGCGTACGCGTTCTCGCGGGCGTGTCGCGCGACCCTGATAAGTTCCTCCAGGGCTCCTGGGTTATCACCGGCATCCAGCACAGTCATCCCTCCACAATCTGAACATCCGTTCCCACCGGGACTACCTGTATCCAGGTGGCGCCGGGGTTGAGCTTGACGCAGGCGCCATCCGGCCCCAGATAGCGCGTGGGGTCAGACGCTTCCCTCTCCCAGGATCCCCTCACAATCCGCCCGCCTATGAGCATCAGCGCGTCTCCACTGCCCTGCCTGGCAATGGACACTCGGCCTTCTTTATCGATGATTTTCGTCACTGCATACTGGATGATGACATTCGCGGCCGAGATCTGAGCCTGCGAATCCGGGTCGGTATGCGGCTGGCCTCCCATGAACCTGAGGCACCGGTTCGACGACGGATCATACTCCCATCTCACTAAGTAGCCAGCTGGGTACTTGATCGTTGCCTTGCTCGCGTGATCCTTCATCCGCACCGGCGCCTTCGCGAACTCGAACCCTGATTCAGCGAAATCCGTACGAATACCGAGCTTCCTCGCCTGTTCCGCGAGTGCCTTCGGCTTCGCAAATAGGTTGTGCGGCATGCGCCTCGATGGATCTCGGAAGAAGGCAACCCCATTCCTCATCTCGTTTATCGCTGGGTACTTCAGCCTGGCGATCATGGCCAGCGCTTCCGCGCTTCCTCCGCAGTGTACGAACATCGCGCCATGCTCCTGCGCAACCTCCACTAGGTAGGGCCTGGCGCTGCGAATTGGTCCTATCGGCCCTCCGTCGCACGCGGAGTAGAAGGCGACGAACCTTGTGATTCCGCCCTCTGCAAGCATCTCGTAAACGACCCGCGCATCCGCAAGTCCCCTCTGGGGCCTGGCAGCAGGGGAGTTTTCAACCGCTGCCGCGAAGTATGTTGGAGAGTCAAACGACGCGCGCGTCCTCCCATCGAGGGGGTCTATCCACGTCAATGGCCCTGATCTGACGCTATCAGCTTCGTCCCTCCCCAACGACCCGGTATCTGCCGATGAGTCATCGGATAGCGCGTGTTCGCGCCCACCGATCGACGCCGTCCCGATTGAGAGCCTAATCGCCACGGCGGCGCACAGCACCACGACCATAGCCGCCAGCACCAGCCAAACTCTGCGGTTCACCACTGCAGCCCACCCTTGTGATTTGCTGCCAGACGCACGCTGGGTTCTCTGACTACCTCCAGCCGTTTCCCGCTCTTCGCAAACCGACCGGCAATAGGCACAAGCGCCTTCGCAAGCACGGCCCGATCGCCGACTGCGTACACCTTGATTGGATTGACTGGAACAGGTCTTTGGTTAACCAGGACCACCGGGCCGACACACCGCACCGAGGAGGCAGCGACGATCCGCTCCCCTCCAACCATCGCGCCTCGCGCACCTGCAGCGAACAGGGCATCAAGGATATCGAGGATGTCTTTCTGGTGGACTATCTCATCCCACCCGTAGCCGGAAGGGGCGTCGTACGCCCTGACCTGCACGCCGGGGCCATCCATCTCTGCAAGGCCGGCAGACACCCGTTCCTCCGCAATGGAGGCAGTGAGAGAGGCGATCTCCCTGGATAGGGCAGCTCCGCTTGCCACTGGATCGCCGGAGTCGAACGTCACTCCTGACTGCGTGATCTGCACCTCAATCGCGTACGGAGCCCTCTGGATGCTTGGGTCCTTCGTGATCGCATCGAGAGTCGTCCGGCTCAGCGCGGACTGACGGTCCTGCACCTTCACCTCGCCTCCGATTGAGGTGACGAGGACGTAACTGTCAGCCGCCTTGCCGCTCTTCACTCGAGCATCAGCCTCGACAAGCTCCGCTATGCGAGACCTGGCGGCCTCTGCCCTGTCTGACTGTACCGCCGACGCCAGTCCACGAGAGATCGCGGACAGCTCTCGCCCTACATCCTCCCTGCTCCGTGCGGCCGCAAACGCGCTCTGGGCCCCATCCAGCACAGGCCCGGCCGAGCCGATCCCGGTGAATTTGTCCACCTGCAGGATGCCCCTTTCAAGCTCGACGTAGGCCATGGCGCCGCTCTTGGCCATGTCCACATCGGTCATCTCTCCGGGCAATCTTATGAGTTTGATCTGCCTTCCTATGACTATGGCGTCGAAAAGCAGGACGATCGAGGCGAGAAGAAGCAGGGCAAGCCAGTTAAGCTCGCCCATCCTGACCCGCTGTATCCTTACCTTGCGCCGCGCGATCCGGCGATCACTGGGCGCGGTACGGCGATAGGCTAATGCTGTCATACCGCTCCACTCTCACATTGATCCCCCATCGCTTGAGGGAGTTCTTGATCAGATCGAGACTGCTCTCAAGGACCTCAGGGTCACCGACCGCCCGCACCACGGCAGGGTTCACGGGAATCGGCCGCTGATTCACAAGGATCTGTGGGCCTGCTGAGCGTATGGACGATGTGGCGATGAGCCTCTGGCCCCCCACTTCGATACCCTGCGCGCCCGCGGCGAACAGCTCGTTTACTACATCGCGGATGTCCTTCTCCTGAACTACTTCATCTTTGGAGAAGCCGCCCTCCGCATCGTACATCGACACAGATACTCCGCGTCCTGATAACGGCGAGTATCCCGCAGCGCGCCTTACCTCTTCGTGAGCAAGCCTCAACGAATCAGCTTCATCCCGGAGAAGCCTGATTCTGTCCTGCATCGTTCTGGGGGTGATCACGTTCGCTTTGCCCACGGAGATCTCGATATCGATGGGGCTCGCCAGCCCAGAAAGCGCCGAGCTTTTCTGGATCGCGTCGATGGTTGAGAGGGATAGAACGTGCGCCGAATCCTCCACGCTGATTCGTCCGTCCTGATCCGCAGAGACAGTGATCATTGCCTGCCCCGTGACGGCCATGGTCTTCTGGTCGCCGTTGATGATGGCAAGCACTGCCTCGCGCCTTCTGTTCTCCTGCTCACGTTCTATCACATCGCCGGTAGCCCTGCCATAGTAGCCAATAATGTAGGCGATGGCTTCAGCATCATTCGCCTTCGATACCTCGAACTTGAACTTCGCAAGGGCATCTCTCACGGCGGCGTTGCGATCAAGCCCCAGCTTAGTTGCTTGTGATTCGTAGTAATCCGCCAACGACATTGCGCCCTCGCGCAGAAGAGCGGTCTTCGATACCTCGCCCGGAAAGGTGATCAGCTCCGCTGCGCGCGCCAGAACCATGATGTTGACAAAAAGAAGCACTATGATAATGCCAGTGAGCCACTGCCGCTGCCGCCTGGCAGGTTTCGTTGGCCTGGGCTTGGCTGCCATAGCCTGTTTCACCTCGCAAGGCCTTTGATGATCGCAAACAACCGTGGGCCGAAGACCCCCAGGCCGACAGCCACAGCGCCGACAACTGAGACAAGGACCGCTCCTGCGGCCACGTTCTTGGCCGCCGCGGCCAGCGGATGAAATTCCTGAGTGACGAGATCCACGCACAGCTCCACCGCAGTGTTGATCATCTCCGCTGAGAGCACAATGGTGGCCGCCAGCGCCAGAAGGCACACCTCGCGGGAATCCACACGAAGAACCATGCACATGGCCCCCACCAGGACGACCGCGACGACGTGGATGCGCAAGTTGCGCTCTGTGCGATAGGCGTGGGCGATCCCAAGGCCAGCAAATCCGAAACTCTCCCGAACATTACGCGCTTTCAACCTAACCGCCTCCGGCCAGCGCCCGTCGCCAGTCTATCGCGAGAGTCCAATCCTTCCAAGGATCGATTCCTCAAGCGCTCTCATATCCGCTGCACCCTGCTGAGTCTCGTGGTCATGCCCCGCCAGGTGAAGCACACCGTGGACAGTGAGATAGCAGACCTCTCTCGCAAGAGAGTGGCCGTACTCCTCTGCCTGTTCCCGAGCGCGAGGGAGCGATATTACCACATCACCGAGAAGCTCATCAGGCATTGAACACTCGATCTCTTCTTCTTCATCCCCAGCAGGTATCATGTTGGGATGATCGGGCAGTTCCGCCAGCTCGATATCTGTGGCATCGTCAGCAATCAGTTCGTCTGGGTCCTCGAGAGGGAAAGATAGAACATCGGTGGGCGCGTCGATGCCGCGGTAGTCGGCATTAAGCCTGGCTATCTCAGCGTCATCCACGAAACTCACATCAACCTCGAAATCATCTCTTCCTAGAACGGTTTGAAGTGCTATCTGAACTGCCTCCCTTACTTTGCCCTCGAGGTCGGGAGCCAGATCGACCTCGTCCTGTCGGTCAACTATCTCCACTGACATGCGGCGTTGCTCCTCCCTCGGATCCAGACGCTGAGTGCGCCTGCTCCGTCACCATCTCCGCCTGACTCGCCTGAGAATCGGCGCAGACTGCCTTGACTTCCGGCTGGCGCTCCTTTGGGGAGTCCTTCTGCACAAGGTCAGGGTATTCGACCCGCTCGTGGTACACACCAGAAAGAACACCCATAAAGGCCGTCTCCATCGCATTCAAGTCTTTGAGTGTGAGTTCGCATTCGTCGAGCTGTCCATCGTTGAGCTTGTCCTTGACTATCTTTTTCACAGTGTTGTTGATCCGCCACTGTGAAGGATTCGGCAACGCCCGAACAGCAGCCTCAGTCGAGTCGGCCAGCATGACTATTGCCGCCTCTCTGCTCTGTGGTTTAGGCCCAGGGTACCGAAAGTCCTTTTCGTCCACGCACAAGTCCCGATCACTCTCAGTGGCCCTGTAGTAGAAGAATGATACGAGCCCCGTCCCATGGTGTTGCTGAGCAATATCCACCACTGCCTCGGGAAGCCGGAATTCGCGGGCCAGATCGGCGCCGTCCTTCGCATGCGACGTTATGATCAGAGTCGAAAGCGACGGACTGATCTTGTCGTGCGGGTTCGCCTGAGCAAGTTGGTTCTCCGCGAAGAAGTATGGACGCTTCAGTTTGCCGCAATCGTGGTACAGGGCGCCAACCCTCACTAGCAGAGCATCAGCTCCGATGGCTTGCGCCGCTGCCTCTGCCAGGTTTCCCACAAGTATAGAATGATGGTAGGTCCCGGGCGCCTCAAGCAACAGCCTTCTGAGCAAAGGATGGCCTGGATTTGATAGCTCGAGGAGGCGCAGGGGAGATACCGCCCCGAATATGGCCTCGAAGAATGGCAGAAAACCAAGGGTCATCACGGTCGATATTATACCATTCACGAATCCGAGATACCATCTCGAAGAGATCGCTGGCTCGCCGAAGGCGGATCCGTATATGAACGACACAGCCGCAATGGCTCCGCCAACGTACAGCGCTGCGCCGGTCATGCTTGTCCTGTCGCGTAGCCTAGGGATCGCATAGGCGCCGCACGCCCCCGCCGCAGCTGCGACAAGGACTGCAAACATGTCGCCGCGCATCAAGGCTCCTACCAGCACCGCCACTGACAGGTTGACCACCAGAGCCATTTCAAGGGATACGAGAGACGAGATCACCATGGCCGCAAAGGCAGCTGGCGCCAGGTAAGGCGCTAAATCCGGCACAACGCTTACAAGCACAGCGCTAGACAGAAGCGACACCAGCCCAGCGACTGCCGAAAGCGCCAGCACTCCCTGAGCGGACGGGACTCTAGGGGTGAACCTCCTGATGTACGCGGAGGTGTAGGCCACTGCCGTCGCACACAGCGCGACCACGCCAATCCATCCGAGTAGATTCCCGCGCTTACCCAGAAGGCCCAGATCGGCAAGGATCGCGATCTGCTCTTCAGTAGCTGGATCGCCCCGCCTGATGATGCTCTGCCCCTTGTGAATGTACACGGCCTGCACCATCTTGGCCTGTTCGTCCGCTGCCTTCTCCACCCCTGCAAGATTCAGCGATAGATTGGGCCTCAAGGCCGCCACCACCACGCGCGATGCTGGTCGGATCGCCACTGCTAGGACTCCAAGGCGCGCAAGATCATCAGGAATCCCGCTCGAAACCGCCTGCAGATTGGAATCGGTGATTCGGATTTCCCTCATCGTGTCTCCAGCCAACGAGACTGCCGCAGACTTGACCGAGTCCAGCTGGGCCCGATCCAGGTCTGCCAGGATCGCCAAGTCATCCACAGACACCGAAAGCCCCTTGGCCTCCGTGAGCAGACGCTGGGCAGCACGTGCAACAGCCTGAGCTGAAGCCTTGGGATCATTGGCGTTTGCGGATACAACAGCGGCGAATACCGAATCCACCGCCTCTTCGGCCATGTACGAGTACGACAGATTGACCTCGTAGTTCCCTGAGAAGCTTGGGGCATTCCTCAGATATGCCTTGCGCGCGTCCTCCCTGAGCTTGTCCGTGGCGACTCTGTTCACAACGGTGCGTGGAGCATCTATGTCCCTCTTGGCAAGCTGCCCAGGAGCAAGCTCCACCGCCCTAGGCAGAAGGACCCACGACACCATCACCGCCGCGACGGCTACTGCCACGAAGGCTATCGTGAGGCGGCTTCCGAAAACCGCGCCAATTGCCGCCGAAACACGGGATTTCGAGCCAGACGCTCCTCGCGAAGCCGCTCGTGGGCATGCTGTGGCGCCCGGCCGCCCGCTTCCACCCTGTGACTGGCCCTGTGTTGGCTGTGCCACTGACTCTACCTCGCTTCCAGCTTGTCGGCTGGCTCCTTGGCCCTCCGGGAGTCGAATCTCTCATAGGCCCGGACGACCTTCTGAACCAGTTCATGCCTCACCACATCCTGATCTGTGAGATACGCGAACTCAATGCCCTCGATGCCCGATAGGACTGTCTGAACCTCCTCCAGCCCAGAAAACCGCCTCCTCGGCAGGTCAATCTGGGTGATGTCCCCAGTCACCACCGCCTTCGAAGAGAACCCGAGCCTCGTGAGAAACATCTTCATCTGCTCCGGAGTGGTGTTCTGCGCCTCATCAAGGATGATGAATGCATCGTCAAGGGTCCGTCCGCGCATGTAGGCAAGTGGAGCGATCTCGATCAGGCCCTTCTCCCTGTAACGCTCGTACACCTCGAGCCCGAGCATGTCAAAGAGCGCATCGTACAGCGGACGAAGGTAGGGGTCGACCTTCTCCTGAAGGTCGCCAGGGAGGAACCCTAGCTTCTCTCCGGCCTCAACTGCAGGACGCGTAAGGACTATCCTGCTCACCTGCTTATTCTTGAATGCCGCTATGGCCATGGCCATAGCGAGATACGTCTTGCCAGTTCCGGCTGGGCCGATCCCGAATACGATATCGTTCTTCTTTATGGCATCGATGTATTGCTTCTGCCCGATTGTGCGCGGACGTATCTGCTTTCCCCTGGCGGTGACCTGAACGACATCTCCAAGCAACCCCGAAAGGGTCTCCGACCGCTCTTCGTGGGCAAGCATCACAGAGTACCTAGTCTCCCGCCCCGAAACACGATTGCCCGCGCGCACGGCGGACTGCAGATCGCCGAGGACTCGGACGGCCTTCCCCACAGCCTCCTCTGGCCCCGACACAGTCACCTCATTGGCACGGGCGATTATCTTGCACCCCAACAGGCGCTCAACCAGCCTCAGGTTCTCATCCCTGTTCCCAAAAAGCGCAGCTGCCTCCGCATTTCCATTCGTGCAGAACTTAGCGTCAACAACCGGATTGCTCAAAATGAGATTACTCCCCCCGTTCATCTGAGACGTTATCACGCATTAGTGCGATATCCTCAATGGTCTCAACTATCAAGCACACAGACACGGCAGATGGGGATAGATCATCGCCCAGTTCATCGACAGATTCCTCCAGCACTGACACTCTCTCCGCGCCTGACGGAATTGCCCGTTGCGCAGCGCTGGCCGCCTCTTCCCTGGCAAGGGCGAAGGCCTCAGCGCGCGTGACGGAACCGATCCCGAGCGACAGCTCATGCCGTACCTCCCTGGTGATTTCGACGTCAAAGGGCCCGCCCCTTCCGATGCGCACCCGCCGCACCAGTTCCTCAGTGTCGTACGCATCGTAGGCTCCTCGCCGGCCCACTGCGAACCGGAGGGCGCCGATTGTGAATAGGTACCGAGCAGAGGATTTCCCTGTCCGAATGCGTTCCTCTATCTCAAGGGGCGTCCTGGCCCGGAACTCTCGCCATACCCGGCCGCGGATGATTGCCCTGGCGTGGACTGGCTGCTCACCAGGAACGGCAGCTGCGCGCCCTGCCACCAGAACTTGACCACTTACGACGGTTTCTCCCTCGCGAACGCGCGCCTCGCCAGCGAGTACGATAAGCCTTTCGATCACCGCATCTGATGATGCGACGAGATCGATGTGACCTACTGGCCGCTGTGGCATTATCATGTCGGCCCCGCGAACCACAAGCGTAGTTCCCTGCAACTCCACCCCGGCCCACGCGAGTCCGTCCACTGAGCGGGCGAGCTCATCGCGGACAAAGTCAATGTCAATGGATGATCGCCTGACCCATCGGCGCACACCTAGCCGTTCAAGGACCTCTACGATCCTCGCTCTCCGTTCCGGGGACACGCCGGTCATGTCGATAGTCCACACCACGGATGACAGGCCGTACAGGGCGACCGCGAAAAGGACAATGCCGACCACCATCGCCTTACGGCGCCACGCCGCGGAAACGATGAACGGCGCTCCGCCGCGCATCTCCACGCTGGCTCGACACCCGAACGCAGAGAGCAGGGGGCGAAGCTGCAAATACCCCCGCAGGCTCACTCGAGCCATCATTGCCCCTTCGCCCACGCGAACCAGATCACTCAGATCAATATGCTGGCTAGCAGCAGCGTTAACAAATCTCTCAAGCATCCTGCCTGTGACCTTGATTATAACATATCCTCTCATCCACTCCCACAGGCCGGAAACTGCCACTTCAGGACACCCCCCAGCCCACGAACTCTATCCCGCCTATCCACCCCTCCACAATGATCACATCCTGTGAGATCATACTCACCTTGAGTGCACGTCCGGATATGGAAACCTGCCCAGCGGGTGTATGCACTCTCACCCGCTGGGAGTTCAGCTCAACGACGCCTTCATGGTTTTCGATTCTCAGGAGGAGATTACCCTCAAGGCTGAGGCATGGCAATCCCAGAGCTACATCTTTGGGCGCCCCAAGCAGATCGGATACCCTTCGCGGCGCCAGGCCATGGCTACGCCTGGGAAACCGGCTGCCTGCCGCCATGCCGCCACCCCCAACCAGGGCTCATCCTCTCAGGCGGCGTCAACAGGTCGCCGCGCCCTACTTCGACTGTATTCCCGCCTCTGCCGCGCGATGCCGCATCCCAATGTCCCTTCTGTAGTGGGCGCCATCGAACTTGATGGCCTCTACTGCAGTGTAGGCTTTGGCCCTTGCGCAAGATAGGTCGTCGCCTAGCGCGGTCACCCCGAGAACCCTGCCGCCTGAAGACACAAGCTGTCCATCCAACATGGCAGTGCCTGCATGAAAGACCACAGAATCGCCATCGCCTCTCTCAAGGCGTGCCGGGATCTGGATGGGTATGCCCACAGGATGATCGCCTGGGTAACCAGGAGATGCCATCACCACGCATACCGAATGAGAACAGCGGAAAGATGGTAGGTCTGGGTTCAAGCCGCCGTGGCAGGCGGCCTCGATGAGGTCCGTGATGTCCGATTCCAGCAGAGGCAGTACGGCCTGTGTCTCAGGATCCCCCATTCTGCAGTTGAACTCGAGCACCCTGGGGCCGTTAGCCGTAAGCATCAGGCCCGCAAACAATACACCTACGAATGGATGACCGTCCGCCGCAAGCTGGGCTATGGCAGGTTGTAGGATCGCCTCACGGATCCACGGCAGATCAGGCATGTCAACAGGCGCCACGGCGCCCATGCCGCCTGTGTTCGGCCCCTCATCGCCATCTAGGGAACGCTTGTGATCACGGGCGGGAGCGAGCATGCACACGGCGGAACCGTCACTCACGCACATCACGCTCGCTTCCTCTCCCACGAGGCGCTCCTCCACGATGATCCTCGCAGAGGATTCCCCCCGCGCGCCTGAAGCCAGTGCATCCACCGCGCGCCCTGCTTCCTCAGGCGTATCGGCAACTACTACTCCCTTGCCGGCCGCAAGCCCATCCAGTTTCACTACTACACCGTTCCCCGACTCGCGCGCCGCCCACATGGCCGCCTCACGTGCTCTGGACGGCTCGTCGAACACCTCGTAGGCGGCCGTGGGTATCCCTGCTCTATCCATGAGCGACTTTCCATAGCTCTTCGATGATTCGATGCGCGCCGCTCCCGCATCAGGGCCAAAAACCGCGAAACCCTGCTCTCGCAATGCATCGGCGAGCCCCAATGACAGAGGCAACTCCGGGCCTACCACAGTGTATCTGCACCCCGATTCCCGCACAAACCGGACGATTCCGCCGATATCAGTGGCTGCTATGGGAACGCACTGGGCCACTCGACCGATTCCGGGGTTGCCTGGAGCAGCGAACACCCGCCTTACTCTGCTGCTCGCCGCGAGTTTCCACGCAATCGCATGCTCTCTGCCGCCTGCACCTACTACCAGTACATCGCAGGGAGAGGATGATGCGGACATCACGAAGCCCCCCAATCAGTGTGCGAAATGCCTCACTCCTGTAAACACCATTGCTAGGCCGTGGGCATTAGCAGACTCAATGCTGTCGCGATCCTTCACCGAGCCTCCAGGCTGGATGATCGCCGTAATCCCCGCATCTGCGGCGAGTTCCACAGTGTCGGCGAACGGGAAGAAACCGTCGGAGGCAAGGACCGAGCCGCGAGCCCTTTCACCCGCCGCCTCTATGGCGATCTTGGCAGCGCCGACCCTGTTCATCTGCCCGGCGCCCACTCCGACGGCGCCATCGCCATTCCAGAGCACAATCGCATTTGATCGTACATGGGCCGCCAGTTTCCACGCGTACGCGAGTTGGATACCCTCCCGCTCATCCGGAGCGCGCTTGGTGACGACAGAGAACCCGGCGCCGTCGTCACGCGTCGAATCCGGCTGTTGAACAAGGAACCCACCAAGCACCGGCCTCACATCCCAGCTCGGCGCGGCCTGCCATGCTCCTGCAGACATGTCGATAAGCCGCAGGTTGGGCTTTAGCCGGAGGACCGCCAGAGCATCATCGTCGAACCCTGGGGCCGCGATCACCTCAAGGAACAGCTTCTTCATGGCCTCAGCCGCAGCCCGGTCCACACTCCGATTGGCTGCCACGATTCCTCCGAATGCGGATACTGGATCACACTCAAGGGCGACTGAGAAAGCCTCAGCAAGGCCGTGGGAATCCCGCCCCCGTCCAGTTCCGGCGCCGCACGGGTTCCCGTGCTTCACTATCACAACCGCAGGCTCATCGAATTCCCTCACTGTGGAAATGGCGGCATCCATATCAGCCAGGTTATTGAAGGAGAGTTCCTTTCCGGAAAGCTGCTTCGATGCGGCGATGCCCCGGGGCACGCACCCTGAGGTTCTATAGAATGCCGCTGCCTGATGCGGGTTCTCGCCGTACCTAAGGCTCTGCACCAGCACACCGCCTGTAGTCCATTCGGGTGTGAGCATCTCACGCGCCTGAGGCCCGGCAGGATCCCCATGCACTGCGCCTGCGAAGTAGTTGGATATGGCGCAATCATAGGCAGCAGTATGACGGAACGCCTCTGCAGCCAGAGACCTGCGGACAGCGAGCGAGACAGATCCGCTCTCTCTGAGCTCGGCGAGGATCTCGCCGTAATGCGCAGGGTCGACCACGACCGTGACTCGCTCGAAGTTCTTGGCCGCCGCCCTGACCATTGAGGGCCCCCCAACATCGATGTTCTCTATGATGTCCTCTTCCCGGGCGCCGCTCTCAACGGTGCGCTGGAACGGGTACAGGTTCGAGACCACGATGTCGATGGGCGAACCTCCGATCTTCGCAAGTTCCGCCATGTGCTCAGCAGTGGGACGCGCCAGTATGCCCGCGTGGATCAGCGGGTGGAGCGTCTTTACGCGTCCGTCCATTACCTCAGGGAAACCAGTCACTGCCGACACGTCAGTGACTTCAACGCCTGCATCGCGGATCGCTCTGGCCGTCCCGCCTGTCGACAGAATCCCATACCCAAGCTCTACGAGGCCCCGGGCGAAATCCTCCACTCCGGTCTTGTCGTGTACACTTATCAAGGCCATGTGCTTCGCCATCTTGTGACCCTCCTCTCTAGATGCGTCGAGCGCGCGTATCACCTCCACAAGGAGTTCATGCTCCTGCTGCAGTATTCTCTCGGAAAGGGCAGCCTCGTCATCCCCTGGGAGCACTGGCACTGCCCGCTGGCCTATTGCAGGCCCGGTGTCCATTCCCTCGTCCACGTAGTGAACAGTGCATCCAGAGCGGCTCACCCCGGCCTCAATCGCCTGCCTCTGTGCATTTAGGCCAGGGAATGCAGGGAGGAGCGCCGGGTGGATGTTGATCACTGCCCCTGGGAATCGCCTGAGAAACCTCGGCCCCAGCACCCGCATGAACCCCGCAAGCACCACCAGATCTGGTCTTGCATCTGCCACCGCGTCTCCTAGGGCCGCGTCGAACTCGTCCCTTGAGGCGAAATCCCGCCTCCGTACGCACGCCACGGGAATCCCGGAGGTCCTCGCCCGCTCAAGCGCCTTCGCCGTCGGGACGTCAGACACCACCTTCTCAACCGAGCATCTGAGGGAACCATTGGCAATCGCATCGAGCACCGCCTGCAGGTTGGAGCCTCTGCCTGAGGCCAGCACTACCAGCCGCAATCCTCGCACCCCCTGAACTTGACCTTCTTGTCGCCTGCCACGATCCTCCCGATCACCTGCGCAGCCTCGCCATGCTCACCAATGGTCCTCACCGCCAGGTCAGCATCTTCTGCGTGCACGACCGCAACCAGCCCGATGCCCATGTTGAACACCCTGAGCATCTCGTGGATATCCACCTTGCCTGTTCGCTGGATCAACCGGAATATGGGATGGACCCGCCAGGAGCTGAGATCGAGTTCCATGGAGGCGCCCTCTGGGAGTATCCTTGGCGGGTTCTCGACCAGGCCCCCACCGGTTATGTGGGCCATTCCCAGCACATCCACCTTCTCGAGCATCGAAGCCACTGCAGCAGCGTAGATCTTCGTGGGGCGGAGCAGCTCCTCTCCCAGAGTGCAGCCGAGCTCATCCACATTCTCAGTCAGAAGCATGCCGCCTGCCTCGAGCAAAACAGCGCGGGCAAGGGAATACCCATTGGAGTGAAGCCCCGACGAGTTCACGCCTATGACCGCGTCCCCTGGCCGGATTCGTGAACCGTCGATCAGCTTGCTGCGATCCACGGCGCCGACTGCGAACCCGGCTATGTCGTATTCGCCATCCGGATAGAAACCAGGCATCTCGGCGGTCTCTCCTCCAACAAGGGCGCACCCGGCCTGCCGGCATCCATCTGCCACGCCCGACACCACCTGGGCGATCCTCTCCGCATCAAGCCGACCGCAGCCGATGTAGTCCAGGAAGAACAGGGGCTTCGCTCCTGAGACGAGCACATCGTTAACACACATCGCCACAGCGTCGATGCCGATCGTATCGTCACGTTCCATGGCGAACGCGATCTTGAGCTTCGTTCCAACCCCATCGGCGCCGGATATCAGAACAGGATCCTCGATTCCGGCCGCAGCGAGGCTGAACAGCCCGCCGAACCCCCCGATATCGCTCATCACCCCTGGAGTGAAAGTACTGCGGACAGCAGGTTTCATCAGTGCAACCGCCCGGTCGCCCTCAGCGATATCCACCCCGGACTCGCGATAGGTCATGCGGCCGCATCCGCACGTTCCCGAGCCTGGCGCGACTTCAGGATAGCAGCCATCAAAGCACGCGGTGCAGAAGCCGCCGCCCGGCGCCAGCCTCGATACCGCATCGAGCATTCCGTCGCGGGAGATGTATGTCAGAGAGTCAGCCTCTATGGTCTCTCGTATCTCCTCAACCGATTTCTCCACTGCGATTAGCTCTGTCCGCTCCTTGGTGTCTATCCCGTAGCAGCAGGGGTACAGAACAGGAGGCGACGACACCGCCAGGTGCACCTCTTTGGCGCCTGCCTTCCGCATCAGATCCACCAGCCTGGCGCTGGTCGTGCCGCGGACTATGGAATCGTCCACCAGGACCACTCGCTTGCCTGCACAGGAATGCTCCACCGCGTTGAGCTTCAGCCTCACTCCCAGTTCGCGTTCGCTCTGAGACGGCCTGATGAACGTGCGGCCCAGATACCTGTTTTTTGTCAGTCCGTGCTGGAACGGAATCTTGCTCTCAGCTGAGTACCCCAGAGCCGCTCCGACTCCAGACTCAGGCACAGGGACCACGACATCCGCCGAAATCCCTGACTCCCGGGCCAGAGCGGCGCCGACCGCCTCCCGAGCCGCTCCAACACCTATTCCGTCGATCACTGAGTCGGGCCTTGCGAAGTAGATATACTCGAAGATGCATGTGGAAGGGGGCGCCCCTCTCTTCGAAGCTCGAGTTGCCACCGCTCGCACGCCATCCCGAGTGATCGCGACGATCTCTCCCCTGCCGATGTCCTGCTTTCCAGACGCGGAGATGGCATCAAGTGCGCAGGATTCCGAGGCCACTGCCCAGCCTGAAGGGCTGGTCCCCATGATAAGCGGTCTGAACCCGTATGGATCCCGAACAGCGTACACAGTGTCATCTGCCATCACAACGAACGAGTAGCCGCCGCGGAGGTCCTCCATCGTGCGCTCGATGGCCCCAACCATGCCAAAGGAGTGGTAGCGAGCTATCAGGCAGCCTATGGTCTCAGAATCGGATTCGCTTTGGAACACCACTCCAGACCTAGCAAGCCGAAGCCGCAGCTCCGGCCCGTTCGTTATGTGGCCGTTCATAGCCACTGCCATCATGCCACCTAGGTGCCTGAAGACGAATGGCTGGATGCCGGATTCGCCTCCATCTCCGGTGATCGCGTATCGAACATGCCCAATCCCAGTCCCGCCCGGGAGCCTCTCCAGAGAACCCTCATGGAACACCTCGCCCACGAGGCCCATTCCTTTCACAACTCGGACTTCGCCCCCGAAGCAGGTGGCAATGCCCGCGCTCTCCTGCCCCCTGTGCTGCAGGGATACCAGACCGTAGTAGACTGCCAGCGCGGCGTTGTCGTGGAGACAGGCCCCGAAGACTCCGCACTCATCGTGGAGTTTGCCGTCCCCAGTCCACCCGCCCGCCTCCTCTAGTCTCTCATCATCGCGCATGGTATGGCCTCCTCGTACGGCTTCGCCATCTCGGCAACACTCAGGTCGAGCCTGAGAGCGGGGGAGCTTTCATCACCTGAAACGCCGTTCGTGGGTGCATCCTCCTCTGCACGCCTGAACGCGACTGTAAGTCTATCGCCGCCCACTGCCCCGATCAGCTGAGCCGTCACCCCCAGTTCCGATGCCAGCGCGAGCAGTGGCGCGATCCCATCCCTCGGCACGCTCACAACTGCTCTCGCAGCGCTTTCGCTGAACAGGCAGCGGTCAGGCGCCAGATCGGTGCGAATCGTAAGCCCTGCCCCGACCGAGCCAATGATGCAGCACTCGGCAAGAGACGCAGCAAGCCCTCCGCTGGAAATATCGTGGGCAGACGCCAAGAGCCCACGCCCTGCCGCCGCCTGGAGGAGACTTTGCAGACGCCTCTCCGCATCCAGATCCAGCAGGGGCAGGGGGCCCGCTTCGACCATGTGAATGGCTGCAAGGTACTCTGATGCGCCTATCTCGTCCCTCGTTATCCCGAGAAGAACGACTGCATCCCCTGCGTTCCGGAATCCCGATGTAACTCTGTTCTTCACATCATCAATCACCCCCAGCATCCCTATCACTGGGGTCGGACGTATCGACGCTTCCCCATCCTCGTTGTAGAAGCTGACATTCCCTCCTGTGACTGGAGTCTCGAACGCTTCGCAGGCCTGGGCCATTCCGGCGGCGCACTCCGAGAACTGCCAGAAGACCTCGGGCTTGTATGGGTTCCCGAAGTTCAGGCAGTTGGTGATGGCAATCGGCTTGGCGCCGGAACAGGCCACGTTCCGGGCAGCCTCCGCGACTGCATGGGCGGCTCCTTTTCTGGGGTCAATGCAGCAGTACCGGGAATTGCAGTCCGTCGAAGCGGCGATGCCCCGCTGGGCGCCGGGAAGCCGCAGAACCGCCGCATCCGAGCCTGGCGTGACCACGGCGCCCGCGCCCACTTGGTGGTCATACTGAGAGTAGATCCACCTCTTGCTCGCATTCTCCGGACGCGCCAGGAGAGCAAGGAGCGCCTTTCCCAGGTCATCCACTGGTGGAATGGAGGATGTGTCGAAAGAGGCGAGCTCATCGATGTATGCGGGCTTTTGCGACTCCCTGTGGTACACCGGCGCATCGTCTGCAAGTGCAGCTGCTGGCGCCTGTGCCACTACGTTCCCGCCGTCTATGATTGTCACCATTCCGTCGTCGGTGACCTTCCCGACGATGGACGCCTCAAGCTCCCATTTTCTTAGGATCTCCTCCACTTCCGCCTCTCTTCCGGGCGTTGGAACGAGAAGCATCCTCTCCTGTGATTCCGAGAGCATCAACTCGTACGCGGTCATTCCCCTCTCCCGCCTGGGCACGCGGTCCAGATCCATGATCATCCCTGTGCCGCCCCGTGACGCCATTTCGCAAGATGAACAGGTAAGCCCAGCCGCTCCCATGTCCTGGATTCCCAGCACACACCCGCGGGCAACAAGCTCCAAGCACGCCTCAAGCAGCAGTTTCTCTCGAAATGGGTCGCCGACCTGGACCGCCGACCTCCGCTCCACGGCTTCCTCGGTGAGGTCCGCAGAGGCGAATGTCGCTCCGTGGATTCCATCGCGTCCTGTTCTTGAACCTATGACCATTACGCTGTTCCCGGCGCCCCGCGCTGCTCCACGCTTGATGTCTTCCTTACGCATCACACCGATGCACATGGCATTCACAAGAGGGTTGTTCTCGTAGGACGGGTGAAAGTGGGTCTCGCCTCCCACCGTCGCGACACCGACGGCGTTTCCGTAGCCCGCGATCCCCGACACTACCCCATCCATGAGCCGCCTATTCCTGGCGGATGAGAGGTCGCCGAACCAGAGCGAATCGAGGATGGCGATGGGTCTCGCGCCCATGGTGAATATGTCTCTGATGATCCCGCCCACTCCAGTCGCCGCACCCTGGTACGGTTCCACCGCAGATGGGTGGTTGTGGCTTTCGATTTTGAACACCACGGCAATGCCGTCCCCTACGTCCACGATTCCCGCATTCTCACCTGGGCCCTCGAGCACGTGCTTGCCGGATGTGGGCAGCGTTCTGAGAATGGGTTTGGAGTTCTTGTAGGAGCAGTGCTCCGACCACATCACGGAGAACATCCCGGTCTCAACCAGGCTGGGCTCCCTTCCGAGGATCTTGCAGATCATGTCGTGCTCTTCATCGGTGAGCCCCATCTCACGCCAGGGGCAGCGGCTGTCTTTCGCTGTGCTAGCCACGACGTCCACCTCCACTGACCCAGGCAGCGACCGATTCAAACAGCGCTCGACCATCGGCGCCTCCCAGGATCTCCTCTGCAGCGCGCTCCGGGTGGGGCATCATCCCCAACACATTGCCGCCTTTGTTGCATATCCCCGCTATGTTGTTCAGGCTGCCGTTGGGGTTAGAGCCCGGGGTCACATTCCCGGCTTCATCACAGTACCTGAACACGACCTGCCCAGCCGCCTCCAGAGAGGCCAGAACCGCATCGTCGGCGTAGTAGTTGCCCTCGCCGTGGGCGATCGTAAGTGCTAGCGTCTCTCCCACGCTGAGCCCGCTCGTGAAGGGTGTCCTTGCCGACTCCACGCGAATCCTCTGCGGCGCACATACGAACCTGGTGCAGGTGTTGCGCAGCATCGCCCCTGGAAGGAGTCCGGCTTCCAGGAGCACCTGAAACCCGTTGCAGATTCCCAGTACTGGCTTGCCCTCATTGGCGTATCTGATGATCGAATCCATCACCGGTGAGAACCTTGCTATGGCGCCAGACCGCAGGTAATCACCGTGCGCGAATCCGCCTGGCAGAACCAGGCAGTCGAAACCATCCACCGACGTCTCACGATGCCAGATGAACTCCCCATCGTAGCCCGCCGCGGATATTGCGGTGAGGCAGTCGCGATCACAGTTCGACCCGGGAAACACCACTACTCCGAATCTCATCACGCCTGCTCCTTCGCGATCTCGAATTGATATGTCTCAGTGATCGGGTTTGCAAGGAGGCGGCGGCATACCTCATCAACGACCCGCCTGCATTCCGCCTCGTCTGATGCAGTGATCCTGACCTCGAGGCTCTTCCCGACGCGCACGCCGTTCACCCCGGCGTAACCCATCGAACAAAGGGCTGACCTTACAGCCTCTCCCTGAGGATCCAAAATCGACTCTTTCAGCGCAACTGCAACTCGCGCCACGTAATTCATATTGCCCCACCTCCAGGTCTCAATGGACCATGTGAGTCCTGCGTCCCATCTTCACCATGAACTGTGTCGGATCCGCTTTCCACGCGGGACAGCATCTCCGCGTAGGCCTCTTCCACTCCGCCAAGATCCCGCCGGAACCGGTCCTTATCGAGCTTGTCTCCTGTGGCGGCGTCCCATAGCCTGCAGGTGTCGGGGGATATCTCATCGCCGAGGAGAATCTCATCTCCGAACATCCCGAATTCGAGCTTGAAATCGATGAGGTCCACACCGAGCGAGGAGAAGAAATCCATGAGCAGCTTGTCCACTGCCAGTGCATCCCTTTTGATCTTCTCGACCTGCTCTGGCGATGCCGCCTTCAGTATTTCGATGTGGCCTTCGCACAAAAGCGGGTCGCCTAGGGAATCGTTCTTGTAGTAGAACTCCACCAGCGGCCTCGGGAGAGCGGTTCCCTCGGGAATGCCTAGCCTGCGAGATATGCTTCCCGCAGCCACGTTCCTCACCACGACCTCCACTGGAAGCATCTGCATCCTCCGCACGAGCATGAAGCGCTCGCCCTCAGTGCGAATGTAGTGAGTGCGAACCCCAGCATGCTCAAGAAGGGAGAAGAGCGATGCCGACATGAGGTTGCACACCTTTCCCTTCCCTGCAAAAGAGCCTTTCTTCTTGCCGTCGAACGCAGTGGCGTCATTCTTGAACTCCATCAGCAGCATTGATGGATCGTCAGTCTCGTACACAATCTTCGCTTTGCCCTCGTAGAGCAGTCTTCCTGCATTCATCGCGATTGACTCCCCTTTCCCTCGCTCCCGGCAGCGCCGAACTTCGCGGACACGCGAGCATCGGCATCCGCCACTCTTTCAGCCATCGACTGCCGGCGTTTCTCAAGCCTCGCCATGAGTTCCGAGTCCGACAGAGCCAGTATCTGAGCTGCAAGCAACCCCGCGTTCTCCGCCCCGCCGATGCCCACAGTGGCCACTGGGACTCCCGCAGGCATCATCACGGTGGAGCATAGTGCATCGAAACCGCCTAGCGCACCTGATGCCAAAAGAAGCGGCACCCCGATCACTGGGATGCTAGTGTTCGCTGCAATCGCTCCTGAGAGGTGCGCCGCGCCTCCTGCTCCGGCAATGATCACGCCGATGCCTCTCTCACGCGCCTGCCGGGCGTAGTCCGCCGCAGCCTGCGGCGTTCTGTGCGCCGAGATAACCCTGACCTCATGCCCGACCTCGAGCGCCGCCAGGACTGCCGCGGCGGCCTCCATTGCCGGCAGGTCGGATGCACTGCCCATCACAATGCCCACTCGATTCGCTATCCTGTCCACCTCCAAGTGATATGCTTCGCTTTCGCCACAGAAAAATGAAAGCCCCGGCGGACGGTTCACTGCGCGGAGTGAAACCTAACCGCCGGGGTTTTTATCCCTCAAGGTGTGGCGCCGCGTAGCGCGGGCCTGCATCGCTCGGACCAAACCCTCCGCCCAACAGCAGAGGTGGAACCCTAGATGCACTTTCGCTCAATTCGAGTTCTATGCGATTGTCAACAACACCAGACTACACTCCCGAGCCTATCCCTGTCAACTATGGAAACCGACTATGGAAGCCGTGCTCGCGACCTGCACCTCGGCGTGCCGAGGACCATGCCCCACACCATGCCAAAGCGCACCTGTTCTTCACCGGCAGTCGCGGCGTCAGGCCCAAGCATCAAGTCCGCACTCCACGCGTCACTACGGCTAGGTCCCGCATCATCATCGCCGAGATCCGCACCAGGCAGGGCCTCCTCATCTGATCTACCACTATCTGGCGCCGGCGCCAGGCCCGCAGCTCGCGCTATGGGTTCATCAGCGGGCTCTCCCACCGGCCCAAGTGAGCCTACATCTGCAGGCATATCCCATGTGCGCATCCGATCCCGATTCCACTCAGCCCGCATCTGATCGCGAAGATCATCGCCTCTTGGCACAGATAGGCCTGGCTCCGAAGGACCCTCCTCGGACATCTCGAAAGCCGCCTCAGGCTGCTCCTCAGCCGCCGATCCCTCCACCCAATCAGTCGTAGTTCCTGAAGGCTCGAGCGAGCCGCCAGGCGCCTGAGGAGCTGGTGAAGGCCCGCCCTGACCTGAACGCGACTGAACCGGCGCCCGGTCGGTCCTCTGAACAGGCCCAGCCTGCGGGGCCGTTCCCCGGGCGCCCGCCTTGCGGCGAGCGTCGCTCTCGGCCGCCTCCATGATCGTCTTGAGAACTCGAACGACTACTGAGAACACCACAAGCAGCGCTATGAATACTGATAGGAGATCCAAAGGGGCCACCACCTCCATCCATAGGAGTGGGCGTGAATCACTTCGGCGTGCCGTTGGCGCCGGAGCCCTCCTCGAGCGTTCCAGGCCTGGACCCTGCTTTGGAGATCGACTCCCGCATCTGAGTGTCGGCCTTGAGGTTCAGGAGGTTGTAATGATCCATAACACCCATGTTTCCACTTCTGAGGGCCTGCGACAGAGCCTGCGGAACTTCGGCCTCGGCCTCCACGACTCTGGCCCTCATCTCCTGCACCCTGGCCTTCATTTCCTGCTCCAGGGCAAGAGCGGCAAATCGTCGCTCAGCAGCCTTAGCCTGCGCGATGTTCTTATCCGCCTCCGCCTGATCCATCTGAAGCCGTGCGCCGATGTTGCGGCCAACGTCGACGTCGGCGATGTCGATTGAGAGAATCTCAAAGGCGGTGCCGTTATCGAGGCCCTTCGCCAGAACCACCCTGGAGATCATGTCCGGGTTCTCCAGCACTACCTTGTGGCTCTCTGCAGAGCCAACGGTGGTCACGATGCCTTCGCCGACCCTGGCGATCACCGTAGCCTCGCCTGCTCCTCCTATGAGCCTTTCAATGTTCGCCCTGACAGTGACGCGGGCTTTCGCCCTGAGCTCAATGCCATCCTTGGCCACAGCCGCCACTACCGGCGTCTCGATAACCTTCGGGTTCACGCTCATCTGAACCGCCTCGAGCACATTGCGTCCGGCAAGGTCGATGGCCGCCGCCCTCTCAAAACTGAGGTTGATGTCGGCCCGCTGTGCTGCGATAAGGGCATCCACTACCCTATCCACGTTGCCCCCTGCAAGGTGGTGGGCTTCGAGCTGGTCAACAGTGGCCGGAATCCCGGCTTTCGCCGATTTAATCATCGGCATGATGATCCTCGATGGCACAACCCGGCGAAGCCTCATCCCCACGAGAGTGAACAGCCCGACCTTCACCCCTGCGGCCCACGCGGAGATCCACAGCCCCACAGGGATGAAGTTGAGCAGGATCAGAAAGAAAACGATAATCAGAATCGGAAGCACCCAGGCTAGCGTCTCAATGTAAAGCATCGCTCGCGGCACCCTCCCTTTCATCGATGATCGGCCTGACCATGATCTTGTATCCTTCCACTTCCACGATGTGGACCCTAGTTCCGGCAGGGATGAAGGCTCCTTCAGACACTGCATCCATTCGCGTCCCGTCCACGCTTATGGCGCCGACCGGTCTGAGAGGAGTGAGCGCTATTCCATCCTTGCCCAGGAACCGTTCCATGGTGTCCACAGCCACGTATCCCCTGTCGGGGGTCTCAGAATGGCCCAACACTATTCTCCCCGAACCGACCTGGTCCTTTCCATGCCTGCCCATGAAGTGTATGAGAAGCCCCACCAGCACAACCGTGACAGTGAAGGCGATTCCCAGGGCCGTCATCGCCTGCCCCGGAGTAGGGTAACTGAACAGAATGCTCGCAAAGATGCTCACAATTCCAAGGATTCCTGTTACGCCGAAGCCAGGGATCACAAAGACCTCCAGCAAGAGCATAGCAAGCCCGACTATGAAGAGCACTATTGCCTCCCAGCCTGCCGCCCCGCCCATCATCCGTCCGCCGAAGAAGAGCGCAAGCGACACAAGGCCCAGAGTTCCCGGAACCCCGAACCCCGGCGTAACAAGCTCGATTGCGAGCCCGAGGAGCCCGATAGTGAGGAGCACCCCTGACACCGCCTCGTTCGAGATCGCCCGCCCAAGCCATTCGGCGGATGTGGGCTTCACGCGAGTCACCTCGGCGCCGGCCATTTTCTCTTTGGCCAGCAGATCGTCAAGGCTGGTCACGGTGTGGTCGATAAACCCGATCTCCTTTGCCTTCAGTGCAGTGAGGGTGAGTATCTTTCCCCTCTCGACCAGGCCCGGGATATCCACGTCAGCATCTACCATAGCGCCCGCGACTTTCGGATCACGGCCCCGGAGTTCCGCTGTGGCCTCGAACTCGGCGCGGAATGCGGATATGTATTTCTCCTCCTTGGGGCGTGTTTCCGCGGCGCCCATGGATCCTCCCGGGGCCATCGCGATCACATCACAGGCCAGGGTGATCAGCGCTCCTGCCGACCACGCCCGAGAATTGACATAGGCGATGGTCGGAATCCCTGAAGATACGATGGCATCGCGCATCTTGATCGCCGCGTCCACGAGGCCGCCTGGCGTGTCAATCTCGATAACGAGAGCATCCGCGTCGGCATCCTGCGCATCGCGAATACCACGCGCAAGAAAGGCCGACACTCCCATCTCAATCTGCCCATTGATGGGCACCACATAGACCCTCGCCGCCGCCTGGCACGAGCCTGGCGCCAAGGCCGTCAACACTCCCACGGCAACCAGGAAAGCCACGCCGAGAACACCGGTGCGAATTCGCACTCTCAACCGGAATCCCCCCTTCTTTGATCCAGTGCATGCCCACGGGCCTAGGCCCCCAGCAGATCTCTCACAACCTGGTTCACGAGTTTCCCATCGGCGCGACCGCGGACCTTCGGCATGATAATGCCCATCACCTTGCCCATATCTCGCGGGCCCGACGCGCCTATCTGCGCCACAGCATCAGCCACAATAGTGCGAACATCTGCCTCGGAGAGCTGCTCTGGCAGATATCTCATCATCACGTCGATCTGATCCTGCTCAGCGCGGGCTCTATCAGGCCGGCCCACCCTTATGTACTCATCGATGGCATCACGCCTCTGCTTGACCTGCTTGGCCATGACCTCCAGTTCCTCAGCTTCACAGAGCGGCGCCATCTTCTCTATCTCCGCATTCTTGAGGGCTGCAATGGAAAGCCTGATCACCGATTTCAGCAGGGCGTCCCCCTGTTTGGTAGCTGCCATGAGGTCCTCCCTAAGACGCACAGTAAGCGACATCTTGCCTTCCTCCTTCTGCGGCAATATCTCATTATACCATTGATGGATTCCGCGTGAAACGGGAACCATATGCGCTGGGACAATGACGATGAGAGGTGCGACGGCAATGGGCTATGCAGTATTCCTGGGCGCAGCAGCCATCATGGTCAATTCGTGGAGATACGCCGCCGAGGCATGGAAAGGGCGGAATCGCTTCGGCGCCGTGGGGCTGATCCTGTTCACCCTGCTCACCCTGGCCCTCGTTGGATGGGAACTGTTCTTCAGAGCATGAGCTCGATCATCCCCAGGTCCAACCTATGGCCTGACCGCCTGGGCGTTCTCCATGCGTCTGCAGGCCTATGCCCTCGGCTTCGGAGATCCGACAGTCATTCCGCGTCTTCGAACCTCAAGCCTTGCTTCTGGCTCTATCTCCAGAGTGCGAAATACCTCGTGCCAGCGCGGCGCGATATCCCGTTCCCACCTTTGAACACTGATCCTCTGCCGAAACGCCTCGCCCATGCCCAGCAGGTCAGTTCCGTACTGATCCTGCGAAACGGCCACCAAGGCCCGGATACGCTGTTCCACCTGTTTCGACAGCCCCCGGTTGAGAGCCTCTATCTCGTCCAAACTGGAGAAGCTCTCATCCGATGCGAGTTCCCGGATGTCCACTTCGCCCCGGATTCGTATCACCACCCTGGCTCCCCTGAAGGCATCCACTGAAGTCGGGATGGGCTTGGGCAAGTCAAACGATGCGCGACAACTCAGGATGCTCACCGCCACCGTGCCCCTGCCGCGGGGAAGATCGTGAATAAACGAGTATTCCCCTCCTGCGTTCTTCACAATGAGGAGCATGGCCGTATCCTCCGGACTGAGCCAGCCCATCATCTTGTCAGCGCGAAATGCGGCGGCGCCCGAAAGCTCAATGGCGTCTGACGAAGGCGCCTGCGAATCAGCCCCGCTGGATCCGCCCGCCCCACCCGGCTCACTCGCAGCGCCTCCTCCCGCAGCGCCTCCTTCCCGGTTTGGCCCAGAGGTCGGGCCTTTGCCCTCAGGGCGCCTGCCGATGGGTGTCTCCTCCTGAGGCGACATCTGGGGAACAAGCTTCGCCCTGGCGATGACTGGCTGCAGCCCCGCCTCCTCTGTGGCGGCAATGACGGAAAGGACTGTAGACCGGGGCGCAACTGCCAGTTGCCCCGCGTTGCGCATTAGCGCGTTGATGTAAGAAGCGGCGATGCTCGCCTGAGGCGACTGCACCCCGAGTATCCTGTCGACTGGATCTGAGGTCACGACCACCCACGACTTGGCGCGGAATTCGCCAACCCTCGCGAGCACGTCAAGTAGGTCCTTCAACCCGCTGCGGGCAAACCTCTCTCCTATGATCAGAGACCGCACGTGCGCTAGGAATAGCACCTTGCCCGATTTGGCTCCGACATTCCTGAGCGCCTCCCAAACGGTGGCGCCCTCGGCAGAAGCAAGCCACGACTCCTCCTTGGCAGATTCCGAAGGCTTTGCCGACGGAATTGCTGACTGAACCCATGCCCTTATACGCCCGTTCTCGGCCTCATCGATGCCCACGCCCATGATGAAACCTACGCTCTCGATTTCCTGTCCCTCACCGCAGCCAGCCGTGGCCAGCGTCAGCGTAACGCAGACCATGGCAAGGATTGCAGCGTTCCGAGTCATGACGTCGCTCCGGCCTCCCTTCCTCCCCTGCTCTTGCCGCCTCTATGCCGTATTGCAGCCACGGTCAGCATCAGGGCGGGGAGCCCTAGCGCGTACCATCCGGAATACTTGAGGAATACCCCGAGGGTGCTGAAGGACTCCATTATGTTCTCAGGCAATAGCGATAGGGCCATGGTGAAGACGCCGTAAGGCAGCACGAGCGGGCGATAATCCGTGAGGTTCATGACCTCGGCCGCAGATGCCACTGATGCATAAAACACAGTCGCCGACTTCAAGAGGGCCACTGAGAACCAAAGCGCAAGGAAGAGAATCTCGGTGCGCTCAAGGAACTCCCCCACTCCAACCATCCTCGCGATCTCCACAGCAGGGAAGGTGAGCCTGGCCATGGCGTAGTGACCGAGCATCATCAGCCCAAAGCTCACCGACAGCGCCATCAGCACGGATCCTATCGTGACCCCGCTTGCCAGGGCAATGTGCACTCTGGAAATGTCCTGCTTACGCATGCTCCTGATGAAAGCCAGGACAACGATGAGCTCCCCAACATAGGATGCATAAAGCATGCCCCCCCTGAGTATTGCCATGGGCCCCTTCCCGAGCAGGGGCAAAAGACGCCCTGGAACGCTCACTGGCACGGCGAGGCCAGTGAGCATGATCAAAGAGAGAACAACTATGGTGAAGAAAATCAACGACACTCTCGCGATGGGCTCAATGCCGAGGTACGTAGCGTAAGCCAGCAGCGCGAAAAAGACCCCGCTCACGATCTCGGTCGGGGTCGACTGGAGGAACGGGATGGAAATCGCCAACACGAACTGCTTCGATGAAATGGCGAGAATCACGGTGCAGTACACGGCGAATGAGAATCCGATTGCCTTCCCCAGAGGGATCGTGAAGACATCTTCCGCCATTTCCACTACGCTGAGGGTTGGGAACCGGCGAATAAGCGCTCCGGCAATGAACGCGATCGCAATTCCGATGGCCCAGCCTACGATGACAGAGATCCACGCCGCACACCCCGCCACCGGAGTGAGAACTCTCGCAGCCGCGAGGAATCCAGTGGCGAACACCAGTTGGGCCGCGAGCACCACTACCTGGAGGTACAGGATCTCTTCCTTTTTCCGTCCCGTTGAAGCCGCTTCCCGCCTGCCCTCGTCCCGTCCATCATGGATTGGCATGACCATTCCCACCTCCCGCTCCGCCCCGCATGTCGCCTCGCTTGCTTTGGTTGTCGCTTCCGCCCTGCTCGTCGCGGTCAGGCGGCATCTCCCCTGCCTTCTCGGCCTCCTGGGCCCGTTTCGCGACGCCAGGGCTCCAAGTGCGGATGAATCGTTTCTGCCTCACCCTGTCCTGGGGATTTGCATACCCGGGCCTGCGTTCGAAGGTGAACACAGGGGACCTCCATATCATGTCCCGCAGGACCTCCGCAGGCCTCATCAGCGGTTCAAGGAAAGGCACTCCGAAAGACGTAAGCGCGCCCATGTGGAGAAAGATCGCGAGGAGCCCAGCCATGACCCCATATAGCCCAAGCCATGCGCCAAGAAAGAGCAGAGGAAACCGAAGCAGCCGGATGGCGAGGCCAGTTGGATAGTGAGGCACGGCGAAGGAGGCAAGGCCTGTAACGGCCACCACTATCACCATTATCGGGCTCACCAGGCCAGCGGAAACAGCGGCATCGCCGAGGAGCAGCGCGCCAACAAACCCGAGGGTCTGCCCCACAGGGTCGGGCAGGCGAATCCCGGCCTCTCTGATCAGTTCGAGCGCCATTTCCATCAGCATCGCCTCGACCAGAGCGGGAAATGGCACAGGCATGTGCGATCCTGCGATCGCCATGGCAAGCTTCGTTGGAAGCATCTCCTGGTGAAAGCCTGTTACGGCCACATATGTGGCTGGCAGTAGAAGCGCAAGGGCTCCAGAGACGTAGCGAAGGAACCGCAGCGGCCCCCCGAACGGAAAACGCTCGTAGTAGTCCTCAGCTGACTGAAAGAAACTCCCAAGGTTTGCTGGCGCCATCAGAGCGATGGGGGAATCGTCGACCAGAATGCCCACAAGCCCCTCTGAAAGCCCGGCGCAGAACCGGTCGGGCCTTTCGGTGTACTGTATCTGCGGGAACGGCGAGTATGGGTAATCCTCGATAAGCTCTTCGATGATGCCGGAATCGGGGACAATGTCGATGACTATGGCCTCCAGCCGTTCCTTCGCCTTCGCCACGAGTTCAGGATCAGTGAGGCCGTCGATGTATGCGACCACCACATCGGTTCTGGAAAGCTCGCCCACTTGCATCGAGTCCAGCCGCAGGTTAGGCGTGCGGAGCCTCCTTCTGACCAGGGCGGTATTCGCTCGGAGGAGCTCTGAGAAGCCCTCGCGCGGGCCTCGCACCACCTTCTCCGTGTGCGGCTCAGAGATGGGCCTGTGCTCCCACCCCTTGGCTTCGAAGCACAGGCACTTCCCTGCGCCCTCCACGAAAAGGGCGGCCTCCCCCGTGAGAACCTTGCGGATCACCGACTGCATGGTGGATTCCACGGCGGCCTGCCCAGACGGCAGAAGGTGCGTGGTCAGGATATCCGCCACATTGCACTTGTCGATCGCTCCCGGATCGAGAGAAGGCGCCCGCGCTGAAAGCATCACCGATCTGAGGGCCATCAGGTTGACGGTCGCACGGTCTGTAAGGCCTTCTATGTAGAAGAGCAGTCCATCCAGTTCCGGTTGCGTCCATATGGACAGACGGCGGAGAACAACGTCAGGGCTGCCCTCACCGAACTTGTCGTGGATGTAGGCCTCCACGGCATCGAGGGAGGAAGGCACAGGAGTCCCCTCAGACTGGAGTTGTGGAGCGGAGCCCACTGGAAGGTCTCGCTCAGGCTCGGCGCCGCCAGATGAGCGGTTCTCGGCGCCGCGCCGCGCAACTTCCTCGAGGGGGATCGGGCTTTTCCCCAGGATCATCCTTCGCTGCCCCGCAGTTCCCCTAATGAGCTGCCTAAGGAATCTCAAGCACCGTTCCCCCAGTGTGAGCACAGAAGCCACTCACCATCACACTTTGCCCACACCCGAGCGGTTTATGCCACTGACCGGAATTCACTTCACGACAATGCCGATCTTATCGCCGTTGCGCACCGCAGGAAACACGAAGGCGGGAGGATACTCACCCATGGGCAGGCCCCATTGCCGCGCGTACAAACGAACAAGAGGAGAGACTTAAGTCCCTCCTCCGTTGGGGTCAATCATTGCACGTTGGGGGCTGGCAACTGAACCCTCAGCTAGCGGTACTTCCGCTTCCGCGCGGCCTCTGACTTCTTCTTTCGGCGCACGCTCGGCTTGTCGTAGTGTTCACGCTTGCGGATCTCAGCTAAGACTCCCGATTGCTGACACTGCCGCTTGAACCGGCGCAGCGCGCTATCGAGGGATTCATTCTTACCAACTCTGACCTCTGATGCCATACGGATACCCCCCCTCTCCGTGCGAGAATCATCCGAACACATCTGCACGCGTCTTCGTGGATCCGTATGACGTTCCACGAGGCAATCTTGTCAAATTATACTGCACCAACTGCGGCAATGTCAACGGGATACGCTGCCTGCCCGCTGCCTGGAGTGTGTGCAACGCCTACGCGCTCCAGCGCATCCCCGGCATCCTATGCCGCATCTGCGCCACATTGAGCACTGGCGCCAAGTTCTTTTGCGGTCCGCTCGGGCAAGCGCCAGTTTTTTGGCGCCTTCGACCCGCGAAGACCGCATGCATACCAGCCCCAGGCCACTTGCACTGGCTATCCCGGAGGCCAGGCGAACGTCCGCCCGCCCAGCAGATGGAAATGAAGATGCCCCACACTCTGCCCAGCGTCGCGCCCGCAGTTGACTACCACCCGATACCCTCCATCGGCCACACCGCGCTCCTCAGCTAACCTAGCTGCTAGCCTGTGCACTCTGCCGATGAGCGAATCGTGTGACTGGCCCAGCTCACGCAGACTGGGAATGTGCTCAACAGGCACGATGAGCACATGCACCGGAGCCGCGGGGTTCATATCCGAGAATGCGATCATGTCGTCATCCTTGTACAGTAGTGATGCCGGTATCTCTCCCCGCGCAATTCTGCAGAAGACACAGTCGTCTGCCATATCAACACCCCCTCGCACCCTCGCTCACATGAGGATCCTTCAGGTTCTAATCGTTTCCTCTTCTGCTTCCCCGCCCACAAAACCTTCATGGGCGTCGCTCACAACCACACTCACGATCTGTCCAGGTTCGAAGCGTCCCTTCCCGACCACGCGGACATAGCTTGGAGTGAGACCCTCGAAGGATCCGCCGTCTGCCTGTTCCACGAGGACGCTCATGCGCATCCCCACAAGCGCCTCGTGAAACTTGAGCGAAAGCCTCCTGCCAAGGGAGATCAGTTTCTCGCTCCTCCGCGCTTTCTCATCGTTTCCTACCTGCCCAGGCAGATCCGCGGCTACGGTTCCCTTACGCCTCGAATACTGGAACACATGCATCCGTGAGAACGCCACGCGTTCGCACGTTTCCATGGTCGCAGCAAAAGCGGATTCGTCTTCCCCGGGAAACCCCACAATCACATCGGTAGTCACTGCAAGGTTCGGAATGGCGGCCCTGGCCCGATTCACGACCTCCTCATACTGAGCCACTGTGTAGTGTCGGTTCATCCTGGCAAGCACGCCGTCATGGCCTGATTGAAGCGGAACATGCAGGTGTGGGCATACAGCTTGCGCGCTGCCCATCACAGTGAGAAGCCTCTCCGTCACATCGGTGGGGTCTACTGAACTCAGACGCACTCTGGCGATGCCCGGAACCGGAGCCACAGCCTCCATCACATCGGAAAGGTCTGGCTGACCGCCCATATCGCGTCCATATGCGCCAAGGTCAATCCCAGTGAGAATCACTTCTCGGAATCCTCGGGCCGCCAGGCGCTCTGCTTCCCCAGTGATGCTCTCGAGCCGTCTGCTTCGGACGGGTCCACGCACATATGGCACCCTGCAGTATGAGCAGAAGTTCTCGCATCCATCTTCGATCTTGATGTAAGCGCGAGTCCGTTCCGCCGAGCCCTCCGTTGCCAGATCCTCGAAATCGAAACATGAATCAATATCCGAGACTAGCACGGCCGGAGGCACATCCCTACGCTGGAATGCCTCATCCACCGCCCGGACGATCCCCGCTCTGTTCGCAGTGCCAGAGACCACGCCGACCCCTGGCAGAGCTGCAAGCTCATCTGGGGAGGACTGCGCATAGCATCCAGTGGCGACCACGATTGCGTCTGGATTCTTGGAATGAGCTCTGCGCAGAAGCTGGCGGGATTTCTTATCTCCGATCTGCGTCACAGTGCAGGTGTTCACCACGTACACATCGGCGGCCTCCCCGAAGGGAACCACCTCGTACCCTGCCCGTCGAAACTCAGACGCCAGCGCATCCGAATCGTACTGGTTCACCTTACAGCCAAGGGTGACAATGCCCACTCTGCGCATTGCAGATGCCTCCATGCCCACCCGTCACTTCCCGAGACCGATTTTCCGCAGCGCGTGCAGCAGAGGCAAGCCGAAGGCGAGGACCGCGACTGCCTCCCCGGCAGCCACAGCCAGCATAGTGGCTGGAAAAGTCCACCAGTGAATCTCCATGTGTGTGACGATGGGAAGGTATGCCCCAACGATCAGCCCGTTGGCGATGATCGGGTAGATGTAGGGCGCCCGCGAGCGCCTCCGCCAGTAAGTAAGGTACGCCGCGAGAGCTGTCGCGGCGGTTCCGAATATCGCATCTATGATCCCAAACGGACCCGCCAGATTCGCAATCAGTGCACCCAGAGTCAGCCCAACCACCGCATCGGGCCACAGTATTGGGAGGACGGTAAGCCCTTCAGCCACCCTCACCTGAAGCACTCCGTAGGATACAGGGGCGAGCAGAACACAGAGGCCAGCGTACGCCCCTGCGATAACCGCAGCGCGGGCAATCGATCTAGTGCTGACCTTCATGTTCCACTCGCCCCTCGTAAGTACTCGGCTTCGATCCTAGTGTCCGCAAACGAAGTGTACGCTAACCGGCTGCCGCTCGCCGATCAGTACCACTCGAGGCGCAGATCGCCGCCGCCCACCGGGTTCCCGGAGTCATCGAGGAAGGTGAAGACCATCTTAGCGGGATGTGGCAGCAACGTCCACCAATCAGCCGTGGACTTGATAGGAGTGCCGTTGTTCAGATCAGTCAGAGTCTTTGACACCGAGATGAGGCCCCCGAGCCCTGGGGCCGGTATCGCGCTGTCAAGCACCTTGCCGCTTGGCAGATCCTCATACGTGCGCTCGACGTCAAAGGCATCGAAATAACTGATCCGCAGTTCCTTCACGTTGAAAAAGCCGATTCCATCAAACCTGAGGTTCACAGTCAAGTTGATGTCCGTCTCAGGCTCGAGCCTCAATGGATTCGGACTGAAGCTCACTACGAGCCTCGGAGCGCCAAGGTTGCATCCTGCGAGCATTGTGGTCATGACAAGCAACAAGACGACTGCAGCGAACAACGAAAGAACCTTTTTCATTTGGCGCACCTCCGGGCGGCCCCATCATGCGTGGGGCCTATGCAAGGCATATCGGCAGGATTCGGCGAAAAGAACAGAGGGGCCGCCGAGTGGAATTCACGCTCGATGCGGCGCCCTCTCTGATGACTGGTTGACGCTACACTGGAGGCTCGAGCACAACCTCTGCGGTTGCACTGATGGGATCAAGAAGCAATCCGGTCCCAGTTAGCGTGAACTTCGCCTTGGTGGTGGTCTTGAGAGCCCCACCATCGTCGAATGCCTCCGCAGGCACCACTATGGTGGCAAGGTTTGCCAGGTTCAGCTCGGCACTCTTGGCGAACGGGTGAACCACAAGTTTCAGGCCGGTCACGACGATTGGCGCTCCAATGTTGTTTGCTGGATTGGCATCGTCAGTGAACTGCACGGTGAGCTTGTCGTAATTCCCGACAGAGAACCCGCCAGTCCAGGAGAGAATGAGCTTGCCGATAAGGGTCTTGTCCGAACCCTTAATCGTCGGCTTAACAGGGTCGAACGACATCGTGGGCACTGTTTTCAGGCACCCCGTCATCAGAACCGCAGCCATGAGCACAGCTACGATCCCAACGATTCTGAGAACGTGAGATCTGTTCAAAGTGTCGCCTCCTTTGCGGTCGAGGGTGACAGCCCTCGATCATGCATTGGTCTGTATTTCTCCCACGAGGAAGAGAATCCTGCTATACTCGGAGGCGACGCCAACATTTGCAGGACAAGCCGGGGAACCGGCCCTCTCGTCTAGACGAGTTTCGCTCTCTCAACCCGCTGCCTTAGTGCTGCCAGAGGAGTGACTCCCACTACCTTGTCGATGGGCTTGCCGCCCTTGAATATGATCATCGTAGGGATGCTCATAATGCCGAACCTCTCGGCAACAGCTGGATTCTCATCCACATTCAGCTTTGCAACTCTCACTGCGCCGTCTGCGTACTCCCCCGCGAGCTGTTCGACAATAGGGCCCTGCATTCTGCAGGGGCCGCACCATGCCGCCCAGAAGTCGACGATGCTCACCCCAGTGTGGGCGCCGATCTCTTTCTCGAAACTCGCATCAGTGATCTCAACAGGCTTTGTAGCATTGATCATTGTGTTCATGATCCTCCCTTTCGGTGATGCGCGCGGTGTGCTCACAGCCTGTACCATCCATGGCCGAAAGCAGATCGCCGGGCCTGAGCCGCAGCACCCTTTCGATATGCCTTGCGTCCCGCCCAGCGATGGTGATGCGGCCATCCTGCACACAGTCGCTGCCCACAAAGAATCTACGCATGAGAGGCCTCCAACGCTAGCGTGACCCAGTCGCCCAGCTGGCGTCGGCGCGCTATAGTGTGCCCCACCCAGGCAAATGCATCCCTTACTGAGCCCTCGGCTTTGGAGACCAGCGCCGACGATAGAAACAGCAACATCTCGGGGCGATTCTTCCGTGCTGTCCCCCGGCGCACCGCGAAATGCAGTGTGGCTGTGCTACTTCTTGTCGAATAGGTCCTTGACCTTCTGAAAGAAGGTGCGTGAACCATCAGGCGACGCCGACCCGCGAGTCGTGTCCAGCTCCTGCAGTAGCTCTCGTTCTCTTTCTGTTAACTTCGTCGGGGTGACCACCCTCACCTGCACGATGAGGTCACCGCGTCCGGCGCCGCGCATCCGGGGCATTCCCCTGCCTCGCACAGTGAACTGCCTGCCCGTTTGGGTTCCCTCGGGAAGCTTGAACTTGGCCTCAGACCCGTCGATGGCAGGCACAACCAGCTCATCTCCCAGCGCTGCCTGAGAAAACGAGATCGGCGCCTCGACGACGAGATTGTCGCCATCCCGCTGGAAGACCCGGTGTGGCAGCACCTCAGTATAGATGTATAGGTCGCCAGGGGGGCCGCCCCTAGAGCCAGCCTCGCCCTCCCCACGCACACGAAGACGTGTGCCTGTGTCGACCCCAGGCGGCACGTCAACGCTGATGCTGGCCATCTTCCTTACACGACCCACACCGCCACATGCCGAACAGGGGGAATCCGCCACGCTGCCCTGACCGTTGCACCTCGGACAGGTGTGAACCGTACTGAACTGTCCAAATGGACCAGATGCGACGCTCTGCACTCTGCCTCGCCCGCCGCACTCCGAACAGGTGGATCTGGATGTGCCGGGCTTGAGCCCCGATCCTCCGCATTCACTGCACATGGTGGGCCTTCCGTCCAGGGTGACGGTCTTCTTAGCTCCGGACGACGCTTCCTCAAGGGTAATCTGAAGCACGGCCTTGAGATCGCCGCCTCGTGCGGGACCGGTTCTGGCCCCGCCGGAGAACGGACTGCCTCCAAAGAAAGCCTCGAATATGCTGCCGAATGGGTCGAACCCGCCGTTGTCTGCATTCCACACTCCACCCTGACCTGCTCCATCTTCCGAGCCGAACCTGTCGTACGCTGCCCGTTTTTCAGGGTCAGAGAGGACCTCGTAGGCGTGGTTTATCTCCTTGAACCTAGCCTCAGCGGATGGATCGTCAGGGTTGACGTCAGGATGGTGCTTCCGAGCCAAACTCCTGTATGCCTTTTTCAAATCCTCATCAGAGGCGTTCTTCTCGACGCCTAGTATCTCGTACAAGTCCCGATCGGCCGTATCCAACACCGCCTCATTATCCGGTTCGCGCTGGTCTTTTCGGACTGAGCTCCTATTATGGGGCCGCTTCGCCACTCAGAGAGGTTATGATGATGACGACGTTATGCGCTGCAACAGTTCCGACAGCCCCTCAGCCATGTGCCCAACAAGGGTCATGGCGAGAGGGTAATCCATCCTAGTAGGCCCGATCACGGCGATGCTTCCAATAACTCTGCCATCAACCCCATACGGTGCGCTCACCACTGAGCACGCCTGAAGCTCGTCGCGGGAATTCTCAGACCCTATGCTTACCCTGGTTCCTCCGAGCCCTCGTGCCCCGGCTGGCGCAAGCTCCATCATGACGGCCTCGTCCGATTCAAGGAACTCCAGGACCGGCCTGGCCCTGTCGATCTCCTTGAACTCAGGCTGGCCAAGGAGCTTCATGAGGCCATCCACGTACACACGCTCCTCATCAGAGGAATGCAGTGTAGATAGGAGAAGCTCAAACATGCCTTCAAGGAACGATGCGTAGGCGACCAGCTCGTCCTTGACCTCGCTCAGCACCTTCCCGTGTATCTCCGCGAGAGTCCTGCCACGCAGCCCGTTGTTGAGGATCCTGGACACGCTGTCGAGATCCGCAGCGCACATGCTGTGCTCCATCGAGAGCACCTTGTGCTCCACAAGGCCGGCAGTAGTGACCACCAGCACAAGTATGGTGTCGGAAGTCAGCGGAACCAGCTGAATATGCCTGATCTCCGCAGTTTTCACCGCCGGTCCCACAACGATCGAAGCACACTGAGAGATGTCGCCAAGAATCTTCGCAGTGGCCTTCACCAGGGCCTCTACCTCATCTCGCCTTCTCAGGTACTCAGCATGAATCCGTGTCTCCTCCAAACCAGTCAGGCCCCTGCCGCTCATCAGGGAGTCAACGTAGAACCTGTAGCCCTTGTCGGACGGAATTCTCCCTGCAGACGCATGGGGCTGCTCGAGGTAGCCTTCCTCTTCGAGGTCGGCCATCTCATTCCTGATGGTGGCGGAGCTGACCCCGAATCCGTATTTCTTGGCGATGGTTCTCGACCCCACTGGCTCAGCTGTGGAGATGTAGTCATCAGTCACAGCACGAAGAATCGATTTGGACCTCTCGGTCATCCTATCAGCCATCGCCCGCACCTCTCTTCCCGTGTGCTGCATCGAGTGTTCACGGAATTCAGTAACTACATGCCCATTGCATTAGCACTCACAAGCTAAGAGTGCTAATGCAACGATAGCATTCAGTGCATTTCATGTCAAGGAAGGAAGCACACGCGCACACGGCGCAGTTCACACACACTCCCGGAACACGATGTTCGCAAGGAGGAATCCCCGGGCAGTGAGACAGGCCCGCGCCCCATCGAGGCAAAGCAGCCCGCGGTCTGAAAGCCGTGCAAACCTCGGCCCGAACTCCGACACGAGGTCAAGGTCGTACTCGGCCCCCAGAGCCAGGAGATCCACTCCCCGGGCCATGCGCAGCCCCAGCATCAGCGCGTCCGACGCCTCTCCCATGGGTGTTCGATGCTCACGTCCCACTGCTGGCGCTGCTCCTGCGTTCAACATCGCAAGGTAGTCCTGAGTCGACTCTCCGTTCCACCACCTGACTGCACTTGCGAGGTCGGCGCCGGAATCCCCGCATTCGTACTGAAGAGAGTTCGAATGGGCCAGCGCGCCCCTGCCAAGATGCGAGTGAGCGGCGACGCCAAGCCCAATGTAGTCTCCATTCTCCCAGTACATGATGTTATGCGCGCACTCCTTGCCTGGAAGGCAGAAGTTCGAGATTTCGTATCTGCGATATCCCGCATCCCCGGACGTTTCCACGAACCATTCGTAGAAATCGGCAGTCTCGTCGTCGGAGGGCAGGACGACTGCGCCTTCTGCCACATCGCGGGCGAGTGGAGTGCCATCCTCAAGTATTAGGCAGTACGCAGAGACATGCTCAGGGCAAAGCGACAGGGCTCGACTGACTGTGGCGGCAAGGGAAGCACTGGTCTGTCCGGGGATTCCGAGCATCAGATCGATGTTGATGTTGTCGAAACCCGCCTCCCTGGCCGATCTGAACACCTCGACACAGTCTTGGGCGGAGTGCGCCCTCCCAAGCGCGGCCAGCTCGGAGTCGTCAAGAGACTGGAATCCGATCGACAGACGATTGACGCCCGCCCGTCTGAGGGCGACAAGGCCATCCAGATCCACGGCAGCTGGGTTCGTCTCGACCGTGAACTCGCAGACTGCTGCCGGATTCACCGCGTCTCTGAGAGCCTCGATAAACGAGGCCAGATCCCCCGGAGCAACGACCGTGGGAGTTCCTCCTCCGATGTACATGCTTTGAACCGGCGCTGCATGTCGGATCTCCTCCGCCCGCAGCTGCGCCTCAGCGATTACCCCCTGCAAGTAGGAGTGGATCTGACCATCGAAGCGGGCCCGAGGGTACGAAACGAAATCGCAGTACCGGCACTTTCTCACACAGAAAGGCACGTGGACGTATACTCCGCCCATGGCTACTCGTCATCATCGGAGCCCAAGACCGCCATGAAGGCCTCCTGTGGTATCTCGACAGATCCGAACTGCTTCATGCGGCGCTTGCCTTCCTTCTGCTTCTCAAGGAGTTTCCGCTTCCGGGAGACGTCGCCCCCATAACACTTCGCCAGCACGTCCTTGCGCACTGCCTTCACAGTCTCACGTGCGATCACGCGAGAACCCACAGCGGCCTGCAACGGAACATCGAAGAGCTGCCGCGGAATCAGCTTCCGAAGTCTCTCAACGAGGGTCCTCCCGCGCTTCTCCGCAGTCTGTGAATGGACGATTATCGACAGTGCATCTACGGGCTTACCGTTCACCAGAACATCCAGTTTGACTAGGTTTGAAGCTCGGTAATCCAGGAATTCGTAGTCGAGCGATGCATATCCGCGGGTCCTCGACTTGAGCTTGTCGAAGAAATCATACAGGATCTCCGAGAGCGGCATGTCGTAACTGGCCCGCACTCTAGCCGGGCCCATGAAGTCCAGGTTGTGGACTGATCCTCTCCTGTCGACAACCAGGTCCATGACCTGTCCAATGAACTCCGACGGCACAAAGATTGTGGCGCGCACGTACGGTTCCTCAATCATCTCCACTTTGTTCTCAGGCGGAAGGTTCATCGGGTTGTCCACCAAGAAGGTCTCTCCCACCGTGGTGGTCACTCGGTACGCCACCGATGGCGCAGTCGTGATCAGCTCAAGCCCATACTCGCGCTCAAGCCTCTCCTGAATGATCTCCATGTGAAGGAGCCCGAGGAACCCGCACCTGAACCCGAAGCCGAGAGCCACCGAGGATTCCGGCTCGAACGCTATGGATGCATCGTTGAGATGCAGCTTCTCCAGGGCGTCCCGCAGATCGCCGTAGGCCGAGGTGTCCACCGGATACATCCCGCAATACACCATGGGAACAGCGGGCCTGTACCCTGGGAGCGGATCAGAGGCGGGGTTGGAGGCAGACGTGATGGTATCGCCCACAGATGCCTCGCTGATCTGCTTTATCTGCGCTGCAAGGTACCCGACCTCACCAGCCAAGAGCCTTCCTCTGATCTGCATCTCAGGCCTGAACACCCCGATCTCAGTCAGCTCGAACTCGCCTTTCCCGCCCATCATGCGGATGCGGTCGCCCGTGCTCACCGATCCCTCCATTAGCCTAACGTGCGCTATCACGCCTCTGTATGCGTCGAAGTGGGAATCGAAAATGAGCGCTCTGAGAGGATCGCTGGAGGCCCCGGCCGGAGGACGGATCCGTTTCACCACAGCGTCAAGCACATCCTGCACACCGATTCCTGTCTTGGCGCTTACCAGAATCACGTCTGACTCATCGACTCCGAGAAGGTCCATGATCTCCTCCCTGACCGCCTCAGGGTCTGCATTGGGAAGGTCGATCTTGTTCACCACGGGGATGATGTCAAGATCCGAATCGAGAGCTAGGTATAGGTTGGCCAGAGTCTGAGCCTGCACCCCCTGGGTCGCGTCAACCACGAGCACCGCGCCTTCGCACGCGGCAAGGGAGCGAGACACCTCATATGTGAAGTCCACATGGCCAGGGGTATCGATGAGATTGAGAATATAGCTCGCGCCATCTGGAGCGGAGTAGTCTATCCTCACCGGCTTCAGCTTAATCGTGATGCCACGCTCTCGCTCAAGATCCATCTTGTCGAGGATCTGTTCCACCATGACACGCTTGTCGATCGCGCCGGTGAGTTCGAGTATTCTGTCGGCAAGCGTGGACTTGCCATGATCGATGTGGGCGATTATGCAGAAATTCCTGATTCTGTCGTTGCTCATGCTGACCTACACCTCTTGGTCCGAGGCGTCCTGGCGCGGCGGACCTCAGATGAGATTATAGCACACTACGGCGCCGCTGCCTTTTGTCGTGCATATGCGGCGGCGCGTTCCATCTCCACCGTCAGGGCAACGCCGAGCAGCTCAACGCGGAAAGCGCGTCCACCTGCGCTCACCTGCTCCGTGTCCACCCGGACCACGCCCCACGCGTTTGGCGAACCCGCAATGCCCGCAGATCCGATCCCGGCTATGACCGACCCGAACAGAACAATGGCCGCGAACAACAGGAAGAAGGCTGCAATGCATGCAGCCTCCGTCCTCGCTGCTGCTAGCCCCCTTCTGGGCGCGCTATATGACCTTGGCAAGCGCCCCTGCAATAAGCCGCGCCGTTCGGCAGGCCTCCTCCACCGTATTGCTGCTTCCCCCTATCTCGATGATGATGGCTCTCTCATGCACGTGCTGGTTGAACCTGGACTGGCTGTTGATGGACACTCCTCTCGACAGGCCGGGGTACATCTTGTCAAGCTGCGCATTGAGCTTGAGAGCGAAACTGTAGTTCTTCCTCCAGTTGGGGTGGGGAAGCCCTGGGCTATCATCAGTCACGACAATCATAACCCTGGCTGCCTTCTGCCCGTCCACCACTGCCGTTCTGAGGCTCTCCTTGCTCGCCGGGAGCGAATCGCGATGGATATCGATCATGGCATCGATTGACGGATACTCCTTCAGCAGCGACTTCATGGTGGCAAGTGCATTCGCGTAGCTCTGGGTCCAATCTGGATAATCGTGCACCTGGGACGAGTGAACAGTGGCAATCCCGTATACCTTGGAGAGCTCCGCCGCCATTGCCTCTCCCACCCTAATCACGCCCTCGGGCTTTCCCCAGCAATAGTCAGCGCCCCAGCTGGTCTTGTAAGCCTCTGAGCTGTGAGTGTGAAACACCGCCACCTTAGGCGCCGTTCCCCGCACCAAAAGCGTATCAGACACCTTCCTGGCCGCGAGCTGAGATGAGCCTGGCATGGCTTTCACGCTGGGCTTCCGAGCAGCCGCACTGGAGGCGCTAGTCGCAGACGCGGCGACAGGCGCAGGCGCCGAGGCGGCTAGCTCGCGTGCAGTTGCCGGCGTAGACTTAGGTGTGGATGCAGGCTTGGACGCAGGCTTGGACGCAGAAGCGTGGGCCGGCGCAGACGCGGGAGCAGGCGCGACAACTGCAGTGGATGCGAATGCGGGCGCCTTTGGACTGGCAGGCCCATCTCCCGACCCGACCGCGGCTGTCTGACCCGATGCCATCTCCTCACGATCATTCGCCCAAGGCTCCACTGTCTCTCGAGTCCGCTCTAACTCACCTGCTAGGTCGACATCTGGCCCAACAGCGTGGTCCAACGGTTCAGACGGAGCAGCACTCTGGGACCTCTCTGTCGCCGCCCGATCCGGCAGCGCAGAGGCCCTATCCGAGCTCGTTGGAGGAGGCACGATCACCGGGAGTTCCGCCCGGATGATTGTTCTCGGGTCCTCGGGGTCTATACCTCCCATCGCCCCCATAGCAGCGCGGATGACGCGGGCCCCCAGCGAATACGATCGCTTTTCATCTCGGGTCTGCCCCGATCTGTCAGGCAGGCCGCCCCGCTCCCGGCCTCTGGGTCTGACGATTTCGGCGATCCGGCTCAGGGCGCGAGAGACAGTCTCTCCGAGGGATGTCCCGCCAGCGCTACTGTCTGCCGTCGAATCCCTCGCCCCACCCTCTTGGGAAGCCATGGCCGAAACGGCGTCTCGGCGTGACCGGGCGCCGCTGAAGATGAGCCCCGCCGCTACCGCCATCACCACAAGATACATCAGGAACAGACCGCCTAAGGCCCTGACTCCGTGAGCTCTCCGCCTGCGCGCTCTTCGCGATCCTGCAACAGCTCTCTTACGCGTCCCCCGTTCCAACGACAACGAGATCACCCCTCTTTGCAGCTGTATGCCGCGCCCAAGGCCACTATTCCAGGGCCTTACTGCAGGTACTGGTAGATCTCGTCCTGCTCTATCGCGGGATGAAGTGCATAGTTGATCCCTCCGGCCACCACATCAGCCAGATCCTTCACGAGCACGTCTACTTCTTTCGGTGTGACAATGAGAGTGCCGAGGTATGGCTGCAGCAGGCTTGCGACTGCCGGTGGAAGCTGCATGGCAGTATCCGCGCTGGCCCCTGGCCCACCCAGCGGACCGACGCCGGTCAGCGGCTGAGGGCCTCTGTCGCACCTCTCCATGATCTGCAGCGCATCAGCCACAATAGTGAGTGCATGCACCACAGTAGGCACCCCGACCGCTATCACAGGAACCCCCATTGATTGGCGAGTTATGCCGAATCTTCGATTGCCCACTCCAGACCCAGGCTGAATTCCGGTATCGGAAAGCTGCACGGTCGTACCCAGGCGTGATACCGACCTGGCGGCAAGTGCATCCACCACGATGATCAGATTCGGCCTAACGCGTGCGACCACGCCAGAGATGATCTCGGCCGTCTCGACGCCAGTAATTCCCAGTACCCCGGGTGACACCGCCGCCACTGACTTCAGTCCGCCTCTCTTCTCCGGCGGGGTCATGGAATACACATGCCTGGTGACCATCACCTTGCCGGCGACGAGTGGACCGATCGCATCTGGAGTGGCGTTCCAGTTTCCAAGGCCGCACACGAGTGTAGTGAAGTCGGGAACCTGCCAGAAATCCAGATTGTCGTAGCTCGCCCGGATCATGGCCACCAGTTCATGGGCGAGAGCATCGGCGACCTGGCTCTCAAGCTCCCGATCACGTATGGGCAGATCCGGCGCGTCTATCGTGACGTAGTTTCCAACGGCCTTTCCCAGGGCACGAGCCGCCTGGTCGGTAAGGACTCTCACGCGAGTGATGGACCCGAACTCGGTCTCTTCTGTGTGAGACACAACACCCTGCGCCTGTGCCCCGGCGCTCCTCTGCAGCAGTTCGTTAGCCTCAACTGCAAGGTCAGTCCTTATGCTCCCCGTATTCCCGATGTAATCTGCATCACTCGGGGATTCGAAACCTGACCACGGGCGCGGTTTCCTACCAAAAGCGCGGCTGAACTCCACGCACATGCCTCCCCTGAATTCCGTATGGTGTATGCCTATTCTTCCCCCGCAGTCAGGCATATCATCAGGGCGATGTCGATAACTGGCGGATACCCGGAAGAGGCCAAGAGGGAGAGGCGGATAGGCGCTGACGATACGATATTGGTTCCCACAAATCGGTAACAAGGAATCAACACGGGAATTTGGACGCCGTAACCTGGAAATAGTGCAGGAAATACATTCTTTGGGCCCATTGGACAGAGGCTTGGGGCCTGGAGTGGGGTTCGCG